>NZ_WUJP01000319.1 GCF_009806515.1 Geminicoccus flavidas
CCGCCTCGATCAGCATGGTCGATTCATCCAGGATCATGACCGGCCTGGGCTCGACATGCGCTTCCCGGCCGTCCTCGTGAACGAGCCGCCAGACCGTGGCCTGCGGCCCGGTCAGCAGGCCGGCATGGCCGGCCAGGTCGGCAGGCTCACAAGGATGGCCGTTCGCCGCCAGATAGGCCGGTGCCGCCACCGCCACGACTGGTGCCTCCGCCAGGCGGCGCTGCGTCAGCGTGGAGTCGGCCAGGGGTGCTGCGTGGCTGCGCAGCGCGATGTCGAAGCCTTCCTGGATCAGGTCGACGAAGCGGTCGGTGGCGTGCACTTCCAGCCGGAGTTTCGGATAGGCCAGGGCGATCCTCGGCAGCACGCCGGCCAGATGGAGCTGGCAGACCGGCAGCGAGGCGGTGATCCGCACCGGCCCAGACGGCGCCGCCAGGCGCCGCTGCACCAGGCCGGCGGCGGTTTCCGCCTCGATCAGCGCGGCGCTGGCATGGGTGAAGAAGCCCTGGCCTAATTCGCTCAGGCGAAAGCTGCGCGAGCTGCGCTCGATCAGTTTGGCCCCCAGCGCCGCCTCGAGCTCGGCCACCCGCTTGCTTACCGTCGATTTCGGCACGCCCAGCCGCCGGGCCGCCCCGGTGAAGCTGCCGGCTTCCACCGCGCGCACGAAGAAGCGGAGATCGTTCAGGTTGAGCATGGTGGAATCGTCCACATCCATGGACGGCAAATCTCCAAAGCCCCGTCTGTTCGGTCAATGTCCACGATGTCAGCTTTCGCGGGGTCAGGGGCGGACGGATGACCGTCCCGAACGACGGGAACCAGAGATCATGACTCCGATCCTCTTCTACGGCGTGCCGGAAGGCTGCTCGTTCGGCTCGATCGTGGCACTGGAATGGCTGGGCCAGCCCTACCGGCTCTGCCGCATCCTGATGCCCGAGCAGGTCAGCGGCCCGAAGTTCCGCCAGGTCAACCCGCTGGGTGAGACGCCCGTGCTGCTGACCGAGGACGGCCGGCTGCTCGCCCAGAGCATGGCGATCCTCAATCACCTGGCGGCCCGCGGGATCGACCGCGGGCTGGGCTTTCCCCCGGGCAGTGCCGACTTCGACCGGCTGAACGAGATGCTGGCCTTCCTCAACACCAGCTTCTTCAGCGCCTTCTCGCCACTCTGGCACGTGCTGGAACACGGGCTCGACGATTCGGCTGGCGCCACGCTCACCCGCTGGGGCCGGGAACAGGTGGCCACGGCCCATGCCCAGCTCGAGACCCTGCTGGCCGGCCGAGACTGGCTCCTGGGCGAGCGCCCCAGCCTTGCGGATGCCTATTTCGCGGGGATCGCCCGCTGGGCGGACTTCCATCGGGCGGTCGACCGGCGGGACTATCCGGGCCTGGACCGGCTGCTGCGGCGGCTTGCCGACGATCCGGCCGTGCGCTTTGCCCATGCCGTCGAGTACGGCCTTGCCGCCACCAGTGCCGGCGGCTTCGAGGGCGAGGTCACGCTGGACCAGGCACTGCGCCTCGTGGCCCGGTCAGGCGCGCAGGATCTGGCGCAGCAGGGGGAGCAGCTCGGCCTGCGCCTCCAGGAGCGCGCCGCCGTCCCGGGCGAGTAGGCGCACGAACAGACCGGCCTCGCCGCGCAGCGGGCTCGCCCCACCGAACCGGTCCGGCCGCTCCAGCAGCGCTCCGATCTCCCGGCACCAGTCGCGGGCAGCGGCGGGTGCGGCCGGGCGGACCAGCAGCAGGCTGGCCTGTGCCCGCAGCCCACTCGTCACCCCGGGCACGTCCGCCAGCAGGGCCGGGCCCGACATGGCGGCGCGGTCCAGGGCGATCAGCCGCCCATCCGGGCGGACGAGGCGCAGGGTGGCGGTGAACCGGTCGAACGCCCGCCCGGCATGGGCCGGATCGTGCATCATGAAGCCGTCGCCGACCAGCAGCCGCGCGTCCCCCTTGGCGGTCACCTCGATCGTCTGGGTGAGCCGGCTGTCCGGGAACAGGATCAGGGGAGGGGGCGTGAACTCCAGCAGCGAACTCGCCTCCGCCACCAGCTCGATCCGCTGCTCGCTGGCGCCGCCGTTCGGCATCTCGTGGACCACGGTCGCGGCCGGAACCTCGACCCGCAGCTCGGCACCCTGCTGCACGGCGACGCGCTGGCCGAGCCGCTCGTCCTCGAAGATTCCCCCCGACATCGACTGGACGAAGATCCGCGCACCCAGCGGCCGGCCGGGCAGGTCCCAGAGCGGCGCCTGCACCGAGAAGGGATGGCACACCCGGCGGCCGGCGAGGGCGGTCCGGCCGTCCGGCCCGGCCCGGAACGAGAGGTCGAGGGCCGGGTTCATGCGTCCTGGAACAGCACCGCATGGCAGATGGCGTCCGCCACCTGGTCGACCCCGTCGCCCTTGCGGCAGTTGGTGCAGACGATCGGCCGCCCGGCGCGCACCGCCTTTGCTTCCTCCAGCATTCGCGGGAGATCGACGCCGACATGCTCGTGCAGGTCGACCTTGTTGATCACCAGCAGATCGCACTGGAGGATGCCCGGCCCGCGCTTTCTCGGGATGTCGTCGCCGCCGGCCACGTCGATCACGAACAGCCAGTAGTCGACCAGGTCGAGCGAGAAGGTCGAGGCGAGATTGTCGCCGCCGCTCTCGATCAGGATCAGCTGGAGGCCCGGGAAGGCCCGGTCCAGGCTGTCGGCTGCCTCCATGTTCAGGGTCGGGTCCTCGCGGATCACGGTGTGCGGGCAGGCACCCGCCTCCACCGCCAGGACACGCGACGGATCGAGCAGGTTCGCCCGGCGCAGCCGCTCCGCGTCCTCGTGGGTCACGAGGTCGTTGGTGATCACGGCCAGGTCCACGCCCCGTGCCTTCAGCCGCGGGATCAGCGCCTCCAGGAGCGCGGTCTTGCCCGAGCCCACCGGCCCGCCGATCCCGACCCGTGCCGCACCCTTGCTCATCGAAACATCCCGTTCATCGCAGCATGTAGCGCCGGTTCAGCGGCACCCGCTTCGCTGGCTCGCACATCAGGAGCCTGCCGTCCGCCCGCACGTCGAACGTGCGCGGGTCCACCTCGATCTTCGGCATGGCGTCGTTGCGGATCATGTCCTTCTTGCCCAGGCCGCGCAGGTTCCTGATCGGTACGAACGGCTTCTCCACCCTGAGCTTCTTCTGCGTGTCCGCCTCGATCGCCAGCTTCGACACGAAGGTGACGCCCAGCTCGAGCGGCGAGCGCCCGAACGAGCCCCACATCGGCCGCTGCACGATCGGCTCCGAATCGGTCTGGCTGGCATTGCCGTCGCCCATCGCCGCCCAGACGATGAAGCCGCTCTTGATCACCATCCAGGGCTTCGCGCCGAACGAGGCGCGCGGCCAGAGCACGAGGTCGGCCATCTTGCCGGGCTCGATCGAGCCGACATGCGCGTCCATGCCCGACGCGATCGCCGGGTTGATCGTGTATTTCGCGACGTAGCGCTTGATCCGCTCGTTGTCGGCCCGCTGGGTCGTCTCCTCCGGCAGCCGGCCGACCCGCTCCTTCATCACGCTGGCGAGCTGCCAGCATTTCGCGACGTTCTCCGCCAGCCGCCCCATGCCCTGGGTGTCGGTCGCGAAGATCGAGATCGCGCCCATGTCGTGGAGGAAATCCTCCGCGGCCATGCTCTGCGCGCGCACCCGCGATTCCGCGAAGGCCAAGTCCTCCGGCAGGCGCCAGTTCATCATGTGCGCCAGCATGGTCATCGGCAGACCCTCGTTCAGCGCATAGGCGGTGAACGGGTTGGTCGGGTTGGTCGAGGACGGCAGGACGTTCGGGTGGCTGTTGACGATCAGCAGGTCCGGCGCATGGCCGCCGCCCGCCCCCTCCACATGGTACATGTGGATGGTCCGGCCATCGATTGCGCGCAGCGTGTCCTCGCAGAATCCATACTCGTTGATCGTGTCGGTATGGAGGTTGACCTGGAAGTCGTTGCGGTCGGCGGCTACTAGGCTGCCGTCGATCACCGCCGGCGAGGCGCCCAGATCCTCGTGGATCTTCACGCCCAGGCAGCCGCCCGACACCGATTCCTCGACCGCTCCCGGGTCGGAGCAGCCACGGCCCAGGAAGGCGAAGTTCAGCGGGAAAGCGTCGCAGGCCTGGATGATCTGGCCGACCACGTTCGGTCCGGCACAGCTCGTGTCGAAATGTGGCCCCGGCGACATGCCGATCATGGTGGTGCAGCCGCCGGCCAGCGCATGTTCCCACTGCTGCGGCGAAAGGAAATGGGCGTGCGCCTCGATGGCACCGGCCGTGCAGATGAACGCATCGCCGTGGATCACGGTGGTGTTCGGCCCGCAGCGCAAATCCGGGTGCACCCCGTCCATGATGTCCGGGTTGCCGGCCTTGCCCACACCCACGATCCGCCCGTCGCGGATGCCGATGTCCGCCTTCACGATGCCGATGACCGCGTCGATGATCGTGGCGTTCTGGATCACCGTGTCCAGCGCGCCGGACCCATAGGTCCCGGTGGTCTGGAAGCCCTCGCCGTCGCGCATCGACTTGCCGGCACCGGTGGTCAGCTCTTCGCCATAGACGGTGAAGTCCCGCTCGATCTCGGCGAGCAGCTCGGTGTCGCCCAGGCGCACCATGTCGCCTGTGGTGGGCCCATAGACCTCGGCGTAGTGACGCCGGCTGAGGACCGCCATCGTTCTTCTCCTTAGCTCGGGTCAGGCGCCGCGATAGTTCTGGGCACGGGCCAGGGCCAGTGCCGCCTGCCGGCTGTCCTCCGTGCGGGTGGTGCCGTTGACCAGGCCCGCCTGGCCGTACACCAGCCCGTCGCCGCCGATCTCCACTAGCTCGACCGACTTCCGCAGCCCGGGCTCGAACCGCACGCCCTGGCCGGATGGCACGTCCAGCCGCATGCCGAACGCGGCGGCCCGGTCGAATTCCAGCGCCCGGTTGGTCTCGAAGAAATGGGCGTGGCTGCGCACCTGGATATCGCGGTCGCCGGTATTGACCACCTCGACTGTCACCTTGTTCCGCCCGGCATTGACCTCGATGTCCTCGTCCGGGGTGATGATCTCTCCCGCCACCCGATGCTCCTCGACCGGTTTCTCCCCGGGGCCAACCGGCCGGAACACGATCACCATCTTGGTGCCTTCCTCGAAGTCCGCCTCGACCGACACCAGCTCGATCATCGCAGCCACGCCCGGCATCACGTCGTCCGTGGTGAGCAGCCGCCCGGCCATGTCGACGATCGCCTCGTATGCCATGCCGGCACGGGCGGCGAGCAGCATCTCGTCGGCGATCAGCGCCACCGCCTCGGGATGGGACAGGCGGATGCCACGGGCCTTGTGCCGGCGCGCGAACTCCGCGGCGGTGAAGATCCACAGCCGCTCCATCTCAGTCGGCGTGAGGTTCATCATGTCGTCGGCCTCACCTCGTCAGTTGGCGAACAAGCGCAGTTCCTGCCCCGCATGGCGCATCATCGCGATCTCCGCCGCGGGTGTGAACGCAGCAGCCTCGTCCAGGGCGGGCAGGGGACCTGCCAGAAGCCCGGCCAGCACCGGCCGGAGCGCCGTCAGCGCCTGCTGCGCGTCCAGATGGCTGGCGAGACCCAGGCGGATCGCGGCCGTGCAGAACGCGCTGGCCGCGGCATGGGCAGCGACTGCGAGCGCTTCCTCCAGACCGAGTCCCACGCCGGCCAGCACCATGCCCTGGACCACCGTCTGATGGCCAAGTGCCGCGCCCTCGTGGACGCGCGCTCGCAGCTCGGCTGCCCCTGCTGTACCCAGGCGCTGATGGACGCCCAGCAGCGCGTTGCCGGCCCGCTTCGAGCCTTCCCGGGCAGGCTCGGCCAGCGTCGCGGCATCGACCCAGTCGTCCAGCTCGCACAGGCCCTGAAGGTCACCGCAGAGCTGGTGCGCTTGGGCGATCACTACCCGGTCGAAGCAGGCCCAGCGTTGGCGGAACTGGCCCTCGATGAAGCGACGGAGGTCGCGCCGGCCAAGACGGCCCGCATCCGCAAGCCCTTCCAGGCCCCAGGAAAAGGCGAAGCCGCCGCTCGGGAACTGGCTGTCGCCGTGCTGGAGGGCCGCCAGCAGGCGGGTGGGGTCAGCCATCGACCAGGGTGACCCGCCCGGCGGCCAGATGCTCCTCGATCCGCGCCAGGTAGCGCTCGCGCGGCACGTCGACCGCGACCAGCAGATGCCCGTCCGCGAAACGCACTCGCCAGTGGAGGTTGCCGGCGAGATAGCCCAGTTCCAAGGCGAAGCCCTCGGCCGGCCGCAGCTTCAGCCATTCCTGCTCGCCGACCTTCACCACGATCGCCCGGTCGTCCTCCAGCAGCAGCACGGCACCGTCGAACAGCCTGGTGTCGCGGGGCAGGGCGATCGCGCATTCGGTGCCCTGATCGGTGACGGCGCGAAAGCGCCGCCGCGGCAGGTCGGCCACCGCGACCGTGACCGTTTCCACCCGGCCCTCATGGGCCAGATGGTGCAGCCGGTGGGCGAGGCCCGGCTCGGCGCGGTCGCCGATGATCCGCTCGATATGGCAGAGCTGGCTGGTCATGGTGGGCTCGGTCGCGTGCGGTCCAGGTCGGCCAGGGCATAGTCCCGATCCACACAGGATTCAACGCCGGCCATGCGGGATATTCGTCTAGACCATGCCGTGGCCTGCCCGCACGGTGACTTGTGCCGGGCAAGAAGATCACCGGATCCGCCAATAATCAGTCCGCTTCTGTCGGCGCGTTCTTCATGCCGTCTGTCCGGAATTCATCGTATGAAATTCGCTCGGCTCGCGGTTTGATCCTGTCCGTGCTGCATTCGTTTGACACACTGGAGGCGGGCGGATATTGTCTTGAGATAAAGTGCAAGAAGTCGCCGGGAAGAACTGCGGCCATGGAGGCGGGATGATCAATGACGTCATTTTGGCGGCTAAAGGTCTGACCAAGCAGTTCAAAGGTTTTGTCGCAGTAAACGATGTAGATCTTCAGGTCGACCGCGGATCGATCCATGCGCTGATCGGGCCCAACGGGGCCGGCAAGACGACCTGCTTCAACCTGCTCACCAAGTTCCTGCAGCCGACGCGCGGCACCATCACCTATAACGGCCGGGACATCACCCGGATGCAGCCGGCGGACATCGCCAGGCTCGGCATGGTGCGCTCCTTCCAGATCTCTGCAGTGTTCCCCCATCTGACCGCCCTGGAGAATGTCCGCATCGCCCTGCAGCGCCAGCGCGGCGACAGCTTCGACTTCTGGCGCTCGGAGCGGGTGCTCTCCGGTTTCGACGGCCGAGCCCTGGCCCTGCTGGATGAGGTGGGCCTGGCCAACTTCGCCGTGGCCCCGGCCGGTGCGCTTCCCTATGGCCGCAAGCGCGCGCTGGAGATCGCCACCACTTTGGCGTTGGACCCGGAGATGCTGCTGCTCGACGAGCCGATGGCCGGCATGGGCCACGAGGACGTCGACCGCATCGCCGGCGTCATCCAGCGCATCGCCCAAAAACGCACGGTGCTGATGGTGGAGCACAATTTGTCGGTCGTCGCCCGGCTCGCCAGCCGGATCACCGTGCTGGCGCGTGGCAAGGTGCTGGCCGAGGGCGACTACGCCACCGTGTCGAAGAACCCGGACGTCATCGACGCCTATATCGGAGCCGGCCATGGCTGAGGCCCAACTCCTGGAGCGGACGCCCGCCACAGCAGGCGGCAGCCTGCTCGCGGTCCGCGACCTCCATGGCTGGTATGGCGAGAGCCATGTCCTGCACGGCATCAGCTTCGATGTCCACGAGGGCGAGGTCGTCACCCTGCTCGGCCGCAACGGGGCCGGCAAGACCACCACGCTGAAGGCGATCATGGGCATCCTGGGCAAGCGCCGGGGCTCGATTGTCTTCGACGGGCGCGAGACGATCAGCCTGCCCGCAAGGGTGATCGCGCGCGCCGGCATCGCGTTTTGCCCGGAGGAACGCGGCATCTTCGCCAGCCTCTCGGTTGAGGAAAACTTGATGCTGCCGCCCAAGGTCCGCGACGGCGGGCTCTCGGTCGAGCAGATCTTCGAGCTGTTCCCGAACCTGAAGGAGCGCCTGTCCAGCCAGGGCACCAAGCTCTCCGGTGGCGAGCAGCAGATGCTGGCGATCGGCCGGATCCTGCGCACCGGGGCCAAGCTGCTGCTGCTGGACGAGCCCACCGAAGGGCTGGCGCCGGTGATCGTCCAGCAGATCGGGCACACCATCGCCAGGCTCAAGCGGTCCGGCTTCACCATCGTCCTGGTGGAGCAGAACTTCCGCTTCGCGGCCTCGGTCGCGGACCGACACTATGTCGTGGAACAGGGCAGGGTCATCGACACGATCCGCAACGACGAGCTGGAAAGCAACATCGACAAGCTGCACGCCTATCTCGGCGTGTAGCCCGAGGCATTCAGCAGGACGGCGCACAAAAAGCGCCGCGCAAGGGAGAGCTTGGACCAGATGACGAGGATCAGGAACTTCACGCTGGCAGCAGTGGCCGCGACGCTGCTTTCCGGCACTGCCCTAGCCGAAACTGCCGTGAAGATCGGCGTGCTCAACGACCGCTCCGGTGTCTATGCCGACCTTTCCGGCGAGGGCTCGGTCGTCGCTGCACAGATGGCGGTCGAGGACTTCAAGGCGGCGGAGAAGGGCATCACGGTCGAGATCGTCTCGGCCGACCACCAGAACAAGCCGGATGTTGCCTCGACCATCGCGCGGCAGTGGTACGACCAGGACGGCGTCGACGTGATCGTGGACGTACCGACCTCTTCGGCGGCACTGGCGGTCAATGACATCACCCGCGAGAAGAACAAGGTCTTCATCAACTCAGGCGCCGGCACCGCCGACCTGACCGGGCCGCAATGCTCGCCCAACACGGTCCACTGGACCTACGATACCTGGGCGCTGGCCCATGGCACCGGCAGCGCCATGGTCGAGGCCGGCCACAAGAAATGGTTCTTCCTGACCGCCGACTACGCCTTCGGCCAGGCACTGGAGCGCGACACGACCGCGGTGGTGGAAGCGGCTGGCGGCGAGGTGGTCGGGACCGTCCGTCATCCCTTCCCGGGCTCCGACTTCTCGTCCTTCCTCCTGCAGGCGCAGTCGTCGGGTGCGGACGTGATCGGGCTGGCCAATGCCGGCGGCGACACGATCAACTCGATCAAGCAGGCTTCCGAGTTCGGCATCACCCAGGGCGGCCAGGCGATCGCCGGCCTGCTGGTGTTCCTGACTGACATCCACGCGCTGGGGCTGGAGACGGCGCAGGGCCTGGTGCTCACCGAGAGCTTCTACTGGGACCTGAACGACGGCACCCGTGAATGGTCCAAGCGCTTTGCCGAGCGGCATGACGGCGACATGCCGACCATGGTCCAGGCGGGCGTCTATGCCGGCGTGCTGCACTACCTCAAGGCCGTGGAGGCGACCGGCGGCAAGGACGCAACCGCGGTCCTGGCCAAGATGAAGGAGATGCCGACCGACGATCCCCTGTTCGGCAAGGGCACGATCCGGGAGGACGGCCGCAAGGTCCACGACATGTACCTGTTCCGGGTAAAGACGCCGGACCAGTCACAGGGGCCGTGGGACTATTACGAGCAGGTCGCCACCATCCCGGCGGACCAGGCATTCCGCCCGCTGAACGAGGGCAACTGCCCGCTCGTGAAGTGATTGCGACGACGCGGGAAGTGCCGGCCGCAGGTCGGTGCCCCCCGCGTCGTCACCTCATCCCGTGACCGCAGGACGGGCCGATGTTCGAGCTTCTGGGAATCCCGCCGCAGGCCCTGTTCGGCCAGCTCCTGCTGGGCCTGATCAACGGCTCGTTCTATGCGCTGCTGAGCCTAGGCCTGGCAATCATCTTCGGTCTGTTGAACATCATCAACTTCACCCACGGCGCGCAGTACATGATGGGCGCGTTCGTGGCCTGGATGCTGCTCAACTATCTCGGGATCAACTACTGGGCCGCGCTTATCCTGGCTCCGGTGATCGTCGGGATCACCGGCGTCATCATCGAGCGCCTGCTGATCTCGCGGCTCTACCATCTCGACCATCTATACGGCCTCCTGCTGACCTTCGGCCTGGCGCTGATCATCCAGGGCCTGTTCCGCAACGAGTACGGCATCTCCGGACTGCCCTACCAGATCCCGAGCCAGCTCTCCGGTGGCATGAATCTGGGCTTCATGTTCCTGCCGAACTATCGCGGCTGGGTGGTGGCGGCGTCCCTGGTCGCCTGCCTCGCCACCTGGTTCGTAATCGAGAAGACCAGGCTGGGTGCGTACCTGCGCGCGGCCACCGAGAACCCGACCCTGGTGGGTGCCTTCGGCATCAACGTGCCGCGCCTGATCACGCTCACCTACGGGTTCGGCGTCGCGCTAGCCGCGTTCGCCGGCGTGCTGGCCGCTCCCATCTACTCGGTTAACCCGAACATGGGGGCCGACCTCATCATCGTCGTGTTCGCGGTCGTGGTGATCGGCGGCATGGGCTCGATCCTGGGCTCGATCGTCACCGGCTTCGGCCTGGGCCTGATCGAGGGCCTGACCCGCGTGTTTTATCCGGAGGGATCGGCGGTGGTGATCTTCGTGATCATGGCGATCGTGCTCCTGGTGAAGCCCGCCGGCCTGTTCGGGAGGACCGTGTGATGGCCGCCGAAACCCAAAACGCCCGCACCCAGGTCGCCGCTCCGGCGCTCACCCCGCCGGCCAGTATGATGGGCATGCCGCGCCACCATCTCCTGATCTTCCTGGGCCTGCTGGCCCTGGGCCTGATCGGCCCCTTCGTCCTTTACCCCGTGTTCCTGATGAAGGTGATGTGCTTTGCGCTGTTCGCCTGCGCCTTCAACCTGCTGCTGGGCTACGGCGGACTCCTGAGCTTCGGCCATGCCGCCTATTTCGGCTCGGCCAGCTATGTCAGCGCCTACGCCGCCAAGGCCTGGGGGCTCACGCCCGAGCTCGCGATCCTGCTCGGCACGGCGACCGCCGCAGTGCTGGGGCTGGTGTTCGGGGCACTCGCCATCCGCCGGCAGGGCATCTACTTCGCGATGGTCACGCTGGCCTTTGCCCAGATGGTGTATTTCTTCTCGGTGCAGGCCCCGTTCACTGGTGGCGAGGACGGCATCCAGTCCGTCCCGCGCGGCCATCTGTTCGGCCTGATCGACCTGGGCCCCGACCGCAGCCTCTATTTCCTCGTGCTGGCGGTCACCTTCTTCGGCCTGCTCCTAATCTACCGGATCATCCACTCGCCGTTCGGCCAGGTGCTCAAGGCGATCCGCGACAACGAGCCCCGCTCGATCTCCCTGGGCTACCGCACCAACCAGTACAAGCTGGCCGTGTTCGTGCTCTCCGCCACGCTGGCGGGCCTGGCCGGCGCCACCAAGGCTCTGGTGTTCCAGCTGGCCTCGCTCACCGACGTCTACTGGACCATGTCTGGCGAGGTCGTGCTGATGACGCTCCTGGGCGGCATGGGCACGGTGTTCGGCCCGATCGTGGGTGCCGCGGTGGTCGTCACCATGCAGAACTACCTGGCCACCTTCGGCGCCTGGGTGACCATCATCCAAGGCGTCATCTTCGTGGTCAGCGTGCTCCTGTTCCGCGAGGGGATCATCGGCGTGCTGGGCAGGTGGCTGAAGAAACCGCTCTGATTCGCGTGGCTCAGGACTTCTTCGCGTGGTGCTCCGGCTTGCCCTTCTGCCTGGTCGCGGCCATGGGGTGGAGCTCCTTCTCGCACATCGACCTGGACGGACCTCCGGGCTCGCTGACCTTCCTGTCGCGGCGCTTGGCCGAGAGCGCAGCGCCGGCCGCCATCTGCTGGGACTTCGACTTGGCAGGCATGTTCGACGCCTTCCCTGGACGAAGTTGACCGGATGGACAGGCATGGCCGCCGGGTGATCGCCCGGGCCATGCCTGTCCTGCATCGGCACCCGGCTCAGTCAGGCGTGCGCAGCGTCGGGATTGACGATCCGCTTGGCGAGGTCGGTCAGCTTCTCGTCGGTGCGCTTCTCCTCGTCCAGGATCGCATGGAGCGTCGCTTGGTCATTGGAGAAGCCGAGTTGCTTCGCCCAGGTCGCGAGCGACCCGTAGGCGGCGATCTCGTAGTGCTCGATGCGCTGGGCCGAGGCGATCAGGCCGGCGTCGCGCAGGTCCGGGTCGGGCACCATGCCGGCCCATTTCTCGGACTCGCGGATCAGTCCCTGCATGGACTGGTCGACATGCTCGCCCGGCTGTGCGTTGTGCGCCTGGAGCATGCCGTCCAGCCGCTCCAGCTGCGACTGGGTCTCCTGCTGATGCTCCTGGAAGCCCTTCTTCAGCTCCGCATGGTCCGCGCGCTCGGCCATGAGCTGCAGGCCCTTGACGAGCTGCGCCTCCACATTGCGCAGTTCCTGCAGTTCGGCAACGTACATCTGGCGGAAGTTTTCGACGTTCATCTGCTCTCTCCTCCAAACCCGCGGCAGCCGCAGCTCGCCAGCGAACGTGAGGGCAGCAGCGCCACTACTGCTCAGGTCGGCTTGGGCGGCGCCTGCTTCGTGTCGCGCAGCTCCTCGGCGAGCTGGGCATCATCGGTGGACTGGCGGTTGGTCTTGAGGTCGCCGGCCCTCGTCCTGGGCGGCTTTTCCGGCTGACCCTGGCCAGTGCCAGGGGACGTGCCGGCGGCCTTGGTGCTGCCGCTGCTCATCGGGAAACCTCCTGCGGGTTTGCCTGCCCTACCAATAGTGCAGCGACAGAGGCGTTCCGCCCGGCGGCGAATGACTGTCCTGACCAGGCCCCGTCCCGGCCAGACCGGACAACGCCCCTCTGCCGAGCCTGATGCGAACGATGCAATCCCGCGGCACAACCGCGCCGCCAGGGCCGACATCCGCTGATGCACGCATGGAAATTCTGCATCGCGAACGGCCGGCATGAAGTCCTCGCTACATCCGAGATGTGCGGCATCTGTCGAGTTGGAACCCTGACCCTTTCAGGCGCTTCCAACAACCAGAAGAGGAGGATGGTCACCGCACCGGACATCTGGCTTCGAGTCCGGTCAGACATCCGGCTTCGGGACCGGACGGTGCGACCGGTGTCCTCAAGTCCCTCAGAACGGAGTTCAGCCATGCCGACCCCGTCGCGCAGGAGTGCGCCCATGGCCGCTGTGGCGGCAGCACTGCTCCTGCTCAGTGCCTGTGCCGGCACGCCGCCGCCGGACGATTCGATCGCGACGGCGAAACTGGCCCTGCAGCGCGCCGAAGCGAGCGAGGCGCCGAGCGAGGCCCCGCTGGAGCTGCAGCAGGCACGCGAGAAGCTCGCCCAGGCGGAACAGGCCATGGCCGAGGAGGACTATCGGAAGGCCCGCCGCCTGGCGCAGGAGGCCGCTGCCGATGCCGGCCTGGCCGAGGCGCAGGCCGAGCGGGCGGTGGCCGAGCGCAATCGGCAGCAGGTGGACAGCGCCATCGACGCGCTGGCGCCGGGCGGATCGGCGGTGACCACACCGGCCCCGTCGAACGGCACGGCGCCGGCCGCCGCCACAACGCCCCTGGCACCTGCCGCCCCCGGAGGGATACAGTGATGCGCAACGTCATGACCGCGACGCTGCTGGCCGGGTGCGGCCTGGCGTTGGCCGCCTGCAGCACGCCCACCAGCCCGGCGGTGGAGCAGGCGCGCGCCGCAGTGGCCGGGGCGCGGGCCAATCCGGACGTGGTGAGCCGCGCCCAGCCCGAGCTCAATGCCGCCCAGGAAGCGCTGGCCCAGAGCGAGCGGGCGCTGACCGAGGAGGATGACCTCGAGCAGGCCGAGACCCTGGCTTATGTCGCGCAGCGCCGGGCGCAGACCGCCGAGCAGCTGGCCGTGGCCCGGGCCGAGACCGAGGCGGTCCAGGGGGCGGGCGAAGCGCGCGAGCGCGCCATCCGGCAGACGCTGGAGCAGCGCCTGGCCGAGCTGCAGGCCGAGCGGACCGATCGTGGCCTGGTGGTGGGCCTGGCGGGCGACGTGCTGTTCCCGGTCGACCAAGCGACGCTCAGCCCAGGCGGCCTGCGCGAGGTCGACCGGGTCGCTTCGGCCCTGCGCGACTTCCCGCAGGCCACTGCGATCATCGAGGGCCACACCGACAGCACCGGCTCGGACGCCCATAACCTCTCGCTCTCGGAGCGGCGGGCCGACGCGGTGCGTGCAGAACTGGTGGCCGCGGGCCTCGACCCGTCCCGGCTGGTCGCGCGCGGCATGGGCGAGGCCTTTCCGAAGGCGCCCAACGACACGGCCGCCGGCCGGCAGCAGAACCGCCGAGTAGAAGTGATCATCCAGGAAGGCGGCGCCTGATCCTCCGGCAGCGCTGGCGACCGGCCTTCAGCGCGCCGGCCGCCAGCGCAGGAGGCGCATGGCGTTCGCGGTCACCAGCACGGTGGCGCCGGTATCCGCCAGGATCGCCGGCCACAGGCCGGTGATACCCAGCACGGTGGTCGCCAGGAACAGGGCCTTGAGGCCCAGGGCGATCGTGATGTTCTGGGCGATGTTGGCCATGGCGGCGCGTGCCAGCCGGATCATCGCCACGACGTCGCCGACCCGGCCATGCAGGACCGCCGCATCCGCGGTTTCCAGCGCCACGTCGGTGCCGCTGCCCATGGCGATCCCGACATCGGCCGCAGCTAGTGCTGGCGCATCGTTGATGCCGTCGCCGACCTTAGCGACCTTGCGGCCGGCCGCCTGCAGTTCGCCCACGATCCGCTGCTTGTCGACCGGCAGGAGGCCGGCCCTGGCCTCGATCCCGAGATCACCGCCGATCGCGGCTGCGGCGCGCGGATGATCGCCGGTCAGCATGACCGTGCCGATCCCGGCAGCGCCCAGGGCCGCGAGCGCCGCTCTGGCATCCGGGCGCGGCTCGTCGCGCAGCCCGATCAGCCCGGCCACGCTGCCGTCCGCGACCAGGACCGACACGCTGTTGCCGGCCAGCTGCAGCGCCTCGATCCGTGCCGCCACATCCGGCGCGATCGGCGCCACCGCCCCCGCGACCTCGGCACTGCCGAGGAACAGCCGGCTTCCCGCCACCTCGCCCAGCACCCCCTTGCCGGCCAGCGCTTTGGCCGCCGTCACCGCGGGCAGGGCGATCCCTTCGGCACGATCCAGGATCGCCCGCGCGAGCGGGTGGCTGGACTGGCTCTCCAGGGCTGCCGCCAGCCGCAGCACCTCCGCCTCGGGACGGTCGATCCCGACAATTGCCGTGACCGACGGCCGGCCTTCGGTCAGAGTCCCGGTCTTGTCGAACGCCACGAGATCGATCGTGCGCAGCTGCTCCAGGACGCTGCCGCCCTTCATCAGCAGGCCGCGCCTGGCACCGGCCGACAGGGCGGCCGCGATCGCTGCAGGCGTGGAAATGACCAGGGCGCACGGGCAGCCGATCAGGAGGATCGCCATGCCCTTGTAGAGCCATTCGTGCCAGTTCTGCCCGCCCACCAGCGGCGGCAGGACGGCGACCAGGGCCGCCACCGCCACCACCCCCGGCGTGTACCAGCGCGAGAAACGGTTGATCAGCCGCTCGGTCGGCGCCTTGCGCTCCTGGGCCTCCTCCACGAGCTTCACGATCCGGGCGATCGTATTGTCCTCGGTCGGGCGCTGGACCAGGACCTCGAGCACCCCGTCCGTGCTGATCGTCCCGGCGAATACTTCCGCACCCGGCCCCTTGGCGACCGGCAGGCTCTCGCCAGTCACTGGCGCCTCGTCGATCCCGCCGCTGCCGGCCTGGATCACTCCGTCCGCGGCGATCCGGTCGCCCGGCCGGACGCGGATGACCATGCCGGGCCGGAGCTGTTCGGCCGCGATCTCGTCGGTGCCGCCGTCTTGGCGCAGGCGCAGTGCCGTCTTCGGCACGAGCCGGGCCAGGCCCTGGATGCTGGCCCGGGCCCGGCCCGCCGCGACCCCTTCCAGCAGCTCGCCCACCATGAACAGGAACACCACCGCCGCCGCCTCTTCGGCAGCCCCGATCGCCACCGCGCCCACCGCGGCGATGGTCATGAGCATCTCGATCGAGAAGGGTGTGCCGCTGATGGCCGCGGCAAACGCCCGCCGGGCGATCGGGACCAGCCCCACCAGCATGGCCGGGATGAAGATCCACCCTTCGGTGGCCGGCACCAGCCGCTCCAGCAGGAACGCCACCACGAAGGCGAGGCCGCTCGCCGCCGTCAGGATCGCCCGCGGCTGCCGCCACCACGACTCGTCGCCGCCATCATGCGCGTGCAAAAGGCCGTGCGACTCGTCCTCGGCGGCGTGGGCATGCTCATGGTGGCGCCCGTGATGATCGTGACCGCAGCAGGCTCCGTGTGCGGCATCGGCAGAAGGCATGCTGCTCCCGGTCAGGAGGGAAGCCCGGTAGCCCAGCCGCTCGACCTGGCGCTGGATCGCCGAGCGAAATTCCGGCCCATCCGCATGATCGACCGTCATGGTCCCGGCGGCGACCGAGACCGCCACGTCGGCCACGCCCTCGATCCGGCGCACCGCATTGTCCAGCCTCTGCGCACAGGAGGCGCAGTCCATCCCCTGGACGCGAAAGCGGGTCTGCACGGCGGTGGTCATGGCGGTTCCTTGTGACATCCTGCCGGGCACCCTACTTTCTCTAGCGACTAGAGGAGCAAGCCCTTTGCGCACGCTATCGATCGGCGAGGTATCCCGGCGCACCGAGGTGAAGGTACCGACCATCCGCTTCTACGAGCAGATCGGCCTCCTGCCGGCCCCGCCACGCACCGAGGGCAATCGCCGGCGCTACGACGAGGCCGATGTGCGCCGCCTGGCCTTCATCCGCCATGCCCGCGAGCTGGGCTTCGAGGTCGAGGACATCCGCGAGCTCCTGAGCCTGACCGCCCAGCCCAACCGCTCCTGCCACGAGGCCGACAGCATCGCGTCCCGCCACCTGCAGGAGGTCGAGCGCCGGATCGCGCGGCTGGACGCGCTGCGCGTGGAACTCCAGCGCATGGTCGACGAGTGCGGCCATGGCCGGGTGTGCGACTGCCGGGTGATCCAGGTGCTGGCCGATCATGGTCAGTGTGCTCATCACCGGCATTGAACACTTCACCTTGCTCATAGGGCGACAATAAATCCCCGGTAGGGTCTCCAATATCGGGTGCCTGTAGTCGGCTGATCTGTTAGCGGATCTCTCAGCGGGAGGTGCGTGCGACGAGTCACGTCGCCGTCCCGCCGGGAGGACGTCATGAGATCGAAGTGGAAGTCCGCGCTCGCTGGCGGCGGTCTCGGCATGGTGGCAGCCCTGGCGCCGGCACCCGAGGCAGCGGCATCGCATCAGGTGCCGGGCTTCGAGGC
>NZ_WUJP01000320.1 GCF_009806515.1 Geminicoccus flavidas
CGATGCCAGCAGGCTGGTCGGCGCCATCACCACCAAGGGCGTGGTCGCCCACATGAACGAGCTGCAGTGGATCGCCGACTATCGCGACGGCAACCGCGCGGCCTCCACCAGCGGCTATGCCGCCTCGGTCAGCTATGTCCGCCGCAAGCTGGATGCGGCCGGCTACCGCACCTCGGTCCGCTCCTTCGACTATCCCTTTTTCAAGCTGCGGGGCACGCCCTCCCTCAGCGCCGGCGGCACCAGCTATGTCGACGGCAGGGACTTCACCTACATGGAGTTTTCGGGCGGGGGCAGTGCCGCCGGCCGGCTCGTCGCGATCGACGTGCAGATCCCGCCACCGGCTTCCGGCTCCTCGACCAGCGGTTGCGAGGCTGCCGACTTTCCGCCGGCGGGTGCCGAGCCGGCCATCGCCGTGATCCAGCGTGGCACCTGCGACTTCTCGGTCAAGGTCGCGAACGCCGCCGCCGCCGGCTATGAGGGCGTGGTGATCTTCAACGAGGGCCAGCCGGATCGTACCGACCTGTTCCTCGGCACGCTGGGCGAGCCCGCCGCCTTGCCCACGCTGTTCACGACCTATGCGCTCGGCCAGAAGCTGGTGACCTTGGCGAACGCGGGCGGCAGCGGCCGGGTCGAGGTCAAGGCGCGCTCGGAGATGCGCAAGACCTACAACCTCGTGGCCGAGACGGCCGGCGGCCGCGCCGACCGGGTGGTGGTGGTCGGCGCGCATCTCGATTCGGTGCGCGAAGGCCCCGGCATCAACGACAATGCCAGTGGCAGCGGCGCGATCCTCGAGCTCGCCCTGCAAATGGCGAAGCTGAAGATCCAGCCTAAGAACAAGGTCCGCTTCGCCTGGTGGGGCGCGGAGGAGACCGGCCTGCACGGCTCGACCGCCTATGTCGAGGCGCTGTCCGAACAGCAGGCGGCCTCGATCATGACCTATCTGAACTTCGACATGATCGCGTCGCACAACTACGCCTGGCTGATCCAGCAGGGTAATCCGGACAGCGCCGCGGACAAGGTGGTCGAGCAGGTGTTCACCAAGTACTTCCAGCGCGCCCGGCTGCCCTACCAGTACACGCCCTCGGACGGCCGCTCCGACTATGCCGCCTTTTCCGACATCGGCATCCCGGTGGGCGGGCTGTTCAGTGGTGCCGACGCGATCAAGTCTGCCAAGCAGGCCAAGCTGTTCGGCGGTGTCGCCGGCCAGCCGCTCGACCCCTGCTACCACAAGGCCTGTGACACCAACCGCTACATCAGCCGGCGCTCGACCCTGGTGCTGAGCCGGGCGATCGCGGACACGGTCTACAAGTTCGCCATGACCGAGCGCGACATCCGCGCGGAGAACATCCAGGCGGCGCAGGCGCGCGTGATGACGCTCCAGGCCGACCAGGAAGCCCGCTACCGCGGCCCGCGCGTGGCCCGCTGACGAGGCTTGGGGCTGGATCACCGCGGGCACAATCCCTAGGTTCCGGCCCCAGCTTCAGCGGGAGGATTGCGGGGTGACGGGCGATCGATACGAGGTCGGGGCGCTGGTGGCGTTCGCGGCCGCCCTGTTCGAGAAGGTCGGGCTGGACGAGGACAAGGCTGCGGTCACCGCGCGCCTCCTGGTCGACGCCGACCTGATGGGCCACACCACCCATGGCCTGAACCTGGCCGGGCCCTATCTCGCGGAGGCCCAGAAGGGTTCAATGGCCACCACCGGCCAGCCCGAGGAAGTGGCGCGCAAGGCCGCCGCCCTGACCCTGGACGGCCGCCGCCTGCCGGGCGTGTGGCTGACCGCCAGGGCCGTGGACGAGGCGATCGCGATGGCGAAGGCCGCCGGCATTGGCGCGGTCTCGATCCGCCGCTCCCACCACATCGCCTGCCTCGCCACCTTCCTGCCCAGGGCCACCGAGCAGGGCCTCTACATCCAGATCGCCTGCTCCGACCCGAACGTCGCCTCGGTGGCCCCCTTCGGCGGCACGCGCGCGGTCTTTACCCCCGACCCCTATGCGATCGGGATCCCCACCTCGGGCGATCCGATCCTGATCGACACGTCCGCCTCGATCACCACCAACGGCATGTCCAACCGGCTGCTGGCCGAGGGCAGGACCTTCGACCATCCGTGGCTGCTCACCGCCGAGGGCGAGCCCAGCAACGATCCCAAGGTGTTCAACACCGACCCGCCCGGCACGATCCTGCCGACCGGCGGGCTGGACCATGGCCACAAGGGCTATGGCCTGGCGCTGAACATCGAGGCGCTCAGCCAGGGCCTGTCCGGCTTCGGCCGGGCCGACCCGGGCGAGGGCTGGGGCGCTTCGGTCTGGGTGCAGGTGGTGGACCCCGAAGCATTTGCTGGCCTGCCGGCCTTCCGCCGCCAGGTCGACCATATTGTGGCGGCCTGCCGGGCCTGCCCGCCGCGCCCGGGCGTGGAGGCTGTCCGCCTGCCGGGCCAGGCCGCCATGGCCAAGAAGCGTCAGGCCATGGCCGAGGGTGCCGTGCTGCACCACGCGATCATGCCGGCCCTGCTGCCCTGGGCCGACCGCCTGGGCGTAAAGGCGCCGGAGCCGATCGCCCGCTGACCGTCAGCTCGCCCGCCGCCATGCCACGGTCATCACGCCGGCGCCGATCAGCACCGATCCGCCGGCCCGGTTGACCCAGCGCTGCACCGCGGGCCGCCGGATCGTGCCCTTCAGGGACGAGGCGGCCAGCGCATAGGCCAGCGCGTTGGCGGCGGCGAGCAGGACGAAGGTCAGGATCAGGATCGCCGCCTGCGGCAGGTAGGGCCTGGCCGGGTCGACGAATTGCGGGACGAAGGCCACGAAGAACACGATGCTCTTGGGATTGAGCGCCGTCACCAGCCAGGCGTGGCCCAGCATCACCCGGGCGGCCACCGGCGTGGCCGCTCCCGGCTCCGCCCGGTCCACCGGTGCCCGCCACAATTTGATCCCGAGATAGACCAGGTAGGCGGCACCCAACCATTTCAGCAGCGTGAACAGGGCGGCCGAGGCCGCCAGCACCGCACCCAAGCCTAGCAGCGAGAGGCTCATCGCGGTGAGGTCGCCCAGAGCCACCCCAGCCACGATCGCGAGGGCCGCCCGGTGGCCCTGGCTCAGCGCATAGGACATCACCAGCGAGATAGTAGGCCCCGGGATGACCAGCAGCGTGATCGCCGCGGCCGCAAAGGCCAGCCAGACCGAAACGTCCATCGAAGCCTTCCCCCCTACAGTACCAGGACCGCCCGCACGTCGTTGACGTTGGTGAGCGTCGGCCCCGTCACCACCTGGTCACCCAGGGCCGCGAAGAAGCGGTGCGCGTCGTTCTCGTCCAGCATCCGGTGCGCATCCAGCCCCGCGGCACGGGCACGCGCCAGCGTGTCGGGTGTGATCAGCGCACCCGCCACCTCCTCCGCACCGTCAATCCCGTCCGTGTCGCCGGCGATCGCCCAGATGTCCCGCTCGCCGCCCAGTGCCACCGCCAGTCCGAGCAGGAACTCGACATTGCGCCCGCCACGTCCCTGGCCGCGCACGGTCACCGTGGTCTCGCCGCCGGAAAGGAGCACGCAGGGGGCAGGGCAGGGCTCGCCATGGCGGCGCACCGAGCGGGCGATCCCGGCCATCACCCGGCCGACCTCGCGCGACTCCCCTTCCAGCGCATCGCCCAATAGCAGGGGCCGGATGCCCTGCGCACGGGCAAAGCCCGCCGCCTGCTCCAGCGAGCGCTGCGGGGCGGCGATCAGGCGGTTTTCGACCCGCTTGAAGATCGGATCGCCCGGCTTGGGCGTTTCCTCGGCCCCTGCCTCCAGGTGCCGGCGCACCGCATCGGGCAGGTCCAGCCGGTAGCGGCGCACCAGCGCCAGCGCGTCGGCAAAGCTGGCCGGATCGGGCACGGTCGGGCCCGACGCAATCACCGCCGGATCGTCGCCCGGCACGTCGGAGATCAGCAGGGACACCACCCGGGCAGGGGCGGCCGCCTTGGCCAGCCGGCCGCCCTTGAACCCTGAAAGATGCTTGCGGACGCAGTTCATCTCGTCGATCGAGGCACCCGAATGGAGCAGCGCCCGGTTCACCGCGATCTTGTCGGCGAGGGTCAGCCCTGGTGCCGGCAGGGCGCACAAGGCGGAGCCGCCGCCGGATACCAGGCAGAGTACCAGGTCGTCCGGCCCCAGCCCCTTGACCGCCGCCAGCAATCGCTTGGCGCCTGCCTCGGAACGCTCGTCCGGCACCGGATGGGAAGCGGACAGGAGCTCGATCCGCTCGGTAGGCGCCTCGTGCCCGTCGCGGGTGACCACCACCCCCTCGAGCGGGCCCGGCCAGTGCCGCTCCACCGCCTGGGCCATCACCGCCGCGGCCTTGCCCAGGCCCACCACCACGGTCCGACCCTTGGGCGGCTCCGGCAGGAAGGGCGGCACCGCGAACAGCGGGTCAGCCGCGCGCACCGCCTGATCAAAGAGGCCGCGCAGGAAGCTCCTGGGCTCCAGGTCCGTCACGACGCCACCTTCCCGCGCTCCACCCGATGCCTCCCTCATGGTCCCCGGCCGTCTTGGCCGGCGGGGAGATTGGCCCCGGCCCGGCCGGGAGGCAACGTCGATCGCCCCTTTTGGGTGTCGCGGGCTTCCGGCTAAGAAGGCAGCGCTTCGATGCCAGCCTACAGGGGGGCCGCCTTGAACCTCTACCCGCGCGACATGGTGGGCTATGGCCGCTCGGTACCCTTCGCCGACTGGCCGGGTGGCGCCAACATCGCCGTCCAGTTCGTGCTCAACTACGAGGAAGGCGGCGAGAACTGCGTCCTGCATGGCGACGCGGCCTCCGAGGCATTTCTTTCCGAGATCGTGGGTGCCCAGGCCCTGGCGGGGGTGCGGCACATGAACATGGAATCGATCTACGAATACGGCTCGCGTGCCGGGTTCTGGCGGCTGTTCCGGATGTTCACCGCACGCGACCTGCCGCTCACCGTGTACGGCGTGGCCATGGCGCTCTCGCGCAACCCCGAGGCGGTCGCCGCCATGAAGGAAGCGGGGTGGGAGATCGCCACCCATGGCTATCGCTGGATCGACTACCAGCACGTGCCGCTCGAGATCGAGCGCGAGCACATGCGGCTGGCGATCGACGTCCACGCCGCCGTGACCGGCAGCCGGCCGCGCGGCTGGTATCTCGGCCGCTGCAGCCCGAACACGCTGAATCTGGTCTGCGCCGAGGGCGGCTTCGACTATTATGCGGATTCCTACGCCGACGACCTGCCCTACTACGTGAAGGTCGGGCGGCACGACCAGCTGGTGGTGCCCTATACGCTAGATGCCAACGACATGCGCTTTGCGACCAGCCAGGGCTTCAACTCAGGGGACCAGTTCTTCAGCTACCTGAAGGACAGCTTCGACGTGCTCTATGAGGAGGGCCGGGCCGGTTCGCCCAAGATGCTCTCGGTGGGGCTCCATTGCCGGCTGGCCGGCCGGCCCGGCCGGACCGCCGCCCTGGCCCGCTTCCTCGACTATGTCCAGGGCCACGAGCAGGTCTGGATCGCCCGGCGGATCGACATCGCCGAACACTGGCTCGACCGGCATCCCCCGGCATGACCGGCAGCCCGCCAGAAGCTTCTTCCCCCGGTCGCACGCTCATGGCGCGGCTGGACGAGCTCGGCCGGATCTCCGCGGATTCCGATCGGCTGAACCGGCAGCCGTTCACGCCAGCGCATCGCCAGGCGATCGAACTGGTCGCTGGCTGGATGCGGCTGGCGGGAATGAGCACGCGGGTCGATCCGATCGGCAATCTGATCGGCCGCTACGAGGGACAGGACCCGACAGCGCCCGTGCTGCTGATCGGCTCCCATCTCGACACCGTGGTCGATGCCGGGCGCTATGACGGTGCTTTGGGCGTGCTGGCCGGCGTGCAGGTGGTGGCAGCACTGCACGATGCCGAAGAGCGCTTGCCGTTTGCCGTGGAGGTGGTGGCGTTCTGCGACGAGGAGGGGGTGCGCTTTCCCACGACCTTTTTGGGCTCCAAGGCAATCTGCGGTACGCTCGACCGGAAGGTGCTGGAGCTGCAGGATCAGGCCGGCATCACGGTCGGGGCGGCGCTGCGCGCGTTCGGCGGCGATCCCGATGCCCTGGCCAGTGCCGCCTACCCGCCTGGCTCGCTGCGTGCCTTCCTGGAGGTCCATATCGAGCAGGGCCCGGTGCTCGAGGCCGAGGACCGCCCGCTCGGGATCGTCACCGCCATCCAGGGCCAGTCGCGCCTGGCCGTGGTGCTGGACGGGGTGGCCGGCCATGCCGGCACCGTGCCGATGGGCCATCGGCGCGACGCGCTGGCCGGTGCCGCCGAGATCGCGCTCCTGGTCGAGCGGCGCTGCAGCGCCACGCCGGACCTGGTGGGCACGGTCGGCCGGCTGGAGGTCCTGCCGGGTGCAGTCAACGTCATCCCCGGCCGGGCCCTGCTGACCCTGGACATCCGTTCACCCAGCGACCTCCTGCGCGGCCAGGCCGTGGCGGAACTCGTCCAGGCGATCCACCAGATCGCCGCTGCCCGCGGCCTCGGCTGCACGATTGCCCGCGAGCACGACCAGCCGGCCAGTGTCTGCGCGCCCGGGCTGCAGCGGGTCCTGGCCCAGGCGATGCGCGCGGAGGGGATCCAGGTGAAGTATCTGCCGAGTGGTGCCGGCCACGACACCATGGCCATGGCCGCCGCCTGCCCGGCTGCCATGCTGTTCGTGCGCTGCCAGGGCGGCATCAGCCACCATCCTCTGGAAAGCATGACCCTGCCGGATGCCGAGGCGGCACTGCGCGTCCTTCTGCGCGCGCTGCGCCTCCTAGCCCTGCCGAAAGCGAGACCATGAGCCAGACCGCCGACGTCATCGACGCGTTTCTCGCCAGCCGCCGGGAGCAGGCCGAGCGCTTCCTGGCCGAGCTCGTGAAGGTCCCGTCCGACAACCCACATGGCGACTGCGCCCCGCATGCCGCCAGGACGAAGGAGCTCCTGGAGGAGCTGGGCCTGGAGGTCGAG
>NZ_WUJP01000321.1 GCF_009806515.1 Geminicoccus flavidas
ACCGACGTGGTGCCGGCCTCGCTGGTCGAAAATCAGGGTATGATGTCGATCACCAACCTGATCGTGCGGCGCCGGTTCGGCAGCGACGGGCCGACCATCGCGCTGAACGCCCATGGCGACGTGGTGCCGCCGGGCGAGGGCTGGAGCCACGACCCTTATGGTGCCGAGATCGAGGGCGGGATGATGTACGGCCGGGGCGTGGCCGTGTCCAAGTCCGACTTCGCCACCTACACCTTCGCCCTTCTGGCCCTGAACGAGGTGGCTGACCGCCTGTCCGGCACGGTCGAGCTGCATCTGACCTATGACGAGGAGGCCGGCGGCAATCTCGGGCCAAAGCGCCTGCTCGAGACCGGGCTCAGCCGCCCCGACCTCGCGATCGGTGCCGGCTTCGCCTATTCGGTCGTCACCGCCCACAATGGTTGCCTCCACCTGGAGGTCGAGCTCCTGGGCCGCTCCGCCCATGCAGCGAGGCCGGATACCGGATTTGACGCGCTGGAGGCGGCGAACGGCGTGCTGACGGCGCTCTACGCCGCGCGGCGCACCCTGCAGGCCCGCCGCTCCAAGGTGAAGGGCATCACCAGCCCGACGCTCGTGGTGGGGCTGATCTCGGGCGGGATCAACACCAACGTGGTGCCGGACCGGATCGTGTTGCGCCTGGATCGGCGGATGATCCCGGAGGAACGCCCGGAGGACGTCGAGGCCGAGCTGCGCAAGCTCATCGAGAACGCGGTGGCGAAGTTTCCAGGCGTCAGCGTACGGATCCGCCAGATCCTGCTGGCCCGGCCGCTGACCCAGTTGCCCGGGGCTACGCGGCTGGTCGAGCGGCTCACCGCCCGGGCCAACGAGATCCTGGACACGCCGGTGACGGCCCAGGGCATCCCGCTTTACACGGACGGGCGGCACTACTCGGAAGCCGGCATTCCCTGTGTCCTGTACGGGGCGGGGCCGCGCGACCTGCTGGAAGCCAACGCGCACCGGGCCGACGAGCGGCTGGCGCTCGCAGACCTCCATGCGGCGACCCGGGTGATCGCGCATACGCTGGCGGACCTGCTCCGTGCTTGAACCATCCTCAGGTATGCATAATGGCAGTACCATCCTTACCAACTGTTCATGTGTCTTGACCGCTGATCAGGCTATGCGAAGAGTTCCTGGCGTCCCCCTCCTGAACTTCGAGCGGAACCCAGCCTCGTGAAGCGCATCAAGCTCTATTATTCGGCGATTCGTGCGCTGCTGATCGGGGTCCTGGCGACGAGCGGTGCCACCTATCTCCATCCGGAGGCACGGGCGCAGGACAACAGCATCGAACTCTCGCCGGAGGACGCGCTCTGGCTGGACGTGAAGGCCGCCGATACGCCGGCCGCCTATCAGAGCTATCTGGAGGCCTATCCGGTCGGGCGGTTCGCCAATCAGGCCTTCCGCCGGCTCGTCGAGTACAGCAAGCTCGGTCTGGCCGCCCTGGAGGACGATCTTCCCGGACCAGCGGCCGGCCCGGGGCTCTCGGGTGCACTCGCCGCCGCGGACCTCTATTGAGGCAACTGGTTCTTTAAGCGGCGGGCACCGGGAAAGGGGTACCGGATCAGGTGGTAACAAAGGCAGGTGGCGGCCGGCAGGGGGAGACGAGGGGTGCGGATGCGAGGTCGACGGCTCTGGATGCTGGCAGCGCTGCTGGCGTCGCTCGCCATGCCGGCCCAGGCCCAGGAGCGGCCCAAGGTCCTGACCTATGTGAAGCCCGCCGGTCGGCCTTCCCAGCCGATCGACCTGATCGTGGCACTGGCTCCGGAAACCGTTCGCGACCGGATCCGTACCAATCTGGAGCGTGCCGGCCTGCGGCTGCTCGACACTGACGACCCGCTGACGATCGCCGCCACTTATGCCGGGCGGGCCACGCCCTGGATCGACTGCGGCTGGATCTTCAGCTTCGAGCAGGGCCAGCGCGCCTCGCCCAGGCGGGTGGGCGGTGCCGCCGAGGATGCGACCATCACGGTGCGGCGCGGCGACCAGGAATATGTGATGCGCCGCGAGGTCACACTGGACGGTCTGCTGGGCGTGACGGTCGCCGAGACCAGCGGCGGCTCCCGGGTCACCGGCCTTGCCACCTATGTGGTCACCCGCACGGTCGTGGCGCCCGACGGGGCCCGCGAAGTGTCGCTCATCGACTTCCGCTCCGGTGAGACCGGCGCTTTCGACAAGGGCACCACCTGCCTGCCGACCGGCCAGTTCGAGCGCCTGGTCACGCAGGGACTGCCGCGGGCACGCTGAGCTGCACCGGCCGCCGGACCGCCCGCCCGTGCATCGCCGCCTCCAGGATCGCGGCACCCATCTGCCGGCCGATCCAGCGCCAGTCATAGAGTTCCGCTGTGGCGGCCGCCGCCTTGGCCATCGCGGCATGGCCGGCCGGATCCAGCTCGACCAGCCGCAGGAGCGCCTCCTGCAGCCCGTCCGGCCGGTCGTGCGGGTAGAGCAGTGCCTCGCGCCCGTCCTGGACGATCTCGGCCAGGGCCGGCAGGTCCGGGGCGATCACCGGCCGGCCGAAGCCCAGTGCCAGCATCAGCGTGCCCGAGGTGAGGATCGTCCGGTAGGGCAGCACCACTGCATCCGCCGCGGCCAGCAGCCGGTCGACCTCGGCTGCCGGCACGAACCGGTCGTGCAAGATGATCCGTGCCTGCACCGAGGCCGGCAATGCAGCCAGGACGGGACCCAGCGGCACGATCTGCTTGCCCGCGATCACGAGGCGCAGGCAGGCTGGCGCCTGGGCAAACGCGGAAAGCAGTGCGCCTGCCCCCTTGTAGGCGTCGAGCCGGCCGAACAGGAGCAGGACGAGGTCGTTGCCGGCGAACCCCTGGCGGATCCTGGCCCCGTCCCGATCGGTGCCGCGCGGGTCGTGGACCGGACGGTAGTTGCCGTGCGGCAGCACCACGGGCTGGGCCGGCGCCAGCTCCAGTTCGGTCCGAATCGCGCGCAGCGCGGCCAGCGAATGAACATGGACCCGGTCGGCCAGCCTGGCCAGCGTGTGGCGCAGGGTCCGGTCCAGCTCGGGATGGCTGCCGACATGCGAGCTCTGGTTGTGCACCGACCAGAACAGCGTGCCGCCGCGCCCGGTGAAGTCCTCGGCCTTGGCCAGGAACTGGTGGACCGCCGTCGTCGCCGCTTCCGGGTCGGCCAAGTGGCGGTGCAGCACGTCCTCCCAGTGCAGGTGGAACACGACCTGCCGCCCGGGCGGGGCGTGGTCGAGCAGCCGCAGCGCGTCGTCAATCGTGCCGGCACGCGGGTGCAGGTGGGCGAGCTGCCGGTAGAGCAGTT
>NZ_WUJP01000322.1 GCF_009806515.1 Geminicoccus flavidas
CCTGGTAGGGATTGGCCGCGCGATAATCGGGAAAGAAGATCAGGTCATGGGTCATCAGCTCGTCCACCAGTATGCTGAGAGGCTACGCGCCGCCACGGCCACCGCAAGTCCACGGTTGCGCCGGCACCTGCCGGAAACCGCCTGAGCCATCCCCTGCTGCTGCTTGCAGGAAACTGCATGACCGACCTCGAACTCCTCCTGCTGCTCGATCCCCGCCTGCCCGACGCCGAGGCGCGCGCTTTGGTCCGCCTGGTCGACCGGCTGGCGGCGCGCGGCTGGCGGATCGGCCTCCTGGGCATCCGCTCCAGCCTGTTCCTGCCCGGCCGCCTGATCGCTCCGCCGCTCGCCGCCAGCCTCGCCGCAAGACAGCTCGTCCTGGTCGACGCCGACTGGCCCGTGAGCAGCCGCATCCTCCTGGCCTGGCACCTGGCGCCACTCCTGGCCCGGATCGACCGCCCGCCCCGGATTCGGGCCGATCACGCCATCCTGCGCTTCGACCAGCTCCCCTGGCAAGACGGCCGCCTGGACCGTGAACTGCTGGCCGCATTGCGCCGCCGCTTCGCAGCATTGGCGGAGCATGCCGCCCTGCAGGAAGTGGCGGTGGACAGGAGCGTCGCCGCCGCCCTGGGCCTGAACAGCGCGCCCTGGCTGCCGCCGGCGCCCCCGCTCGGCACGACACCCCACCCAGCCTGGACGCGGCGGCCAACCGTGATCGGCCGCCATGGCGGGCAGGGCAACGCGGCCTGGCCCATGGACGAGGACGGCTTCGCCCGCGCCTACCCCGCGAGGGCACCCTGGTCGGTGGAACTGCTGGCACCACCGCTGGCCCTGCTCCGCCGGCGGGTCGCCCAGCCCTTGCCTGAACTGCGCCTGATCCCGGCCGAGGCGGAGCCGGTGGACGACTTCCTGGCGCGGCTGGACGTCTGGCACCTGGCCGGCTGGCCGGGCCAGCCCCAGCCGGTCACCGCCGAGCTGGTCGAGGCCGCGGCCGCTGGCGTGCCCTTGTCCCTGCCGGCGGAGCTGGCCGGCTGGCCGGAGGATGCCGCCAGCTTCCACACCGGCACCTTCCGCGAGCCGGGTGCCGACCGCCAGGCCCGTGCGGAGCGGGCCCGGGCCTTCGTCCAGGAGGCTGCCGACCCGGCGGCCCTGGCCGCACATCTCCTGGCCCTGGTCCCGGACCTCCCTGGCCCCCGGCGCACCGATTCCGCCCGGGTCCGGGCGCCGCGCCGGGTGCTGATGCTCTCTCCGAACGGGATCGGCATGGGCCACCTGACCCGGCTGCTCGCCGTGGCGCGCCGCCTGCCCCCCGCCATCGAGCCCGTGTTCCTCACCATGTCGCAGGCGGTTGGCGTGGTCGGCCAGTACGGGTTTCACGGCGAATACCTGCCCTATCACAGCTATTATGGCGGCGACGCCGACTACTGGAACCGCGGCCTGCTCGCCCGCCTCCAGGCTATGATCGGCTTCTACGACCCGCGCGTGCTCCTGTTCGACGGCAACATGCCCTATGCGGCGCTCACCGAGCTGCGCCGGCATTGCCCGGAGCGGCGGTTCGTCTGGCTCCGGCGCGGCCTGTGGCGGCCCGATGCCGGCAAGGCCGCGATCGAGCGCGCCGCCAGCTTCGACCTGGTGATCGAGCCCGGCGAGTTCGCGACCGAAGTCGATCGAGGCCTCACCCGGACCCGCGCCGGTGCGGTGGTCCGCGTCCCTCCGGTGACCCTGCTGGACAGTGACGAGATCCTGGACCGGGCGGAAGCGCGCGCCGAGCTCGGCATCGCCCCCGACGCTCTGGCCGTCCTGGTGCTGCTGGGTTCGCAGAACAATTTCGACTACCGCCGCGTCCGCCAGACCCTAGCCGGCTGCTTGGGCACGCAGGCGGGCGTGGTGCTGGTCGAGGCCGAGTGGCTGATCAGCGAGAACCAGCCGGCCGAGCGCCTGCCCGGTGCCAGCACCCTGTCCGGCTTCCCGATGGCTAGACTGTTCCGCGCCTTCGACCTCGCGATCAGTGCCGCCGGCTACAATTCCTTCCACGAGCTGATCTCGATCGGCATCCCCACAATCTTCGTGCCGAATGAGAATCCGACGATGGACGAGCAGGAGGCACGCGCCACCTGGGCGGAGCGGGCGGGCCTGGGCATATCCGTGCGCGTCCACCAGCTCGACCGGCTGCGCTGGGCGCTGGATGCTCTGCAGGCGCCGGAGGTGGCAGCCAGGATGCGCGAGCGGGTCCGGCACCTGCCGCCCACCGACGGTGGTGCCGCGATCGCCCGGCTGGTCGATGAGCAGGCGGCCCTGCGCGACGCCGAGTCCGGCCCGCCGCACCTGCCCCACCTAGCCCCGCACACCGCGCCGCTGGTCGGCTGAGGGCCTACAGTTTCTCGCGCCGCCCCGCGACCACCGCGGCCAGCGCGTCGGGGTCGGCCGGGCGGCCGAACGCGATGGTGGTCACCGGCTTCCACTTGCGGCCGATCAGCCGGTACTGCTCCAGCGCATAGGCCCGCCAGTCGAGCCCCGGCCGGCGGTGCCGGCAGATGTCGGGGTCGATCACCTGCTCGAACAGGGCCCGCTGCGCGCGCAGGGGCGCGAAGTTGGTGCCGTCGGTGATGAATAGCGGGCGGGTATGGGTGCGCCGGCATTCGGCCATCACGGTCTGCACGGTCTCCGCCAGGGCCTGGCCTTCCAGCCCCAGTACGGTGACCAGCACCGTCTGCGGCCCGGCCAACTTCTCGCTCCCCGGCTTCTCGGCCACCGGTTTGTCGCTCCCCGGCTTCTCGGCCACCGGCTTCTCGCTCCCGGGCTTCTCGCTTGGCGGCCTGTCGGCGTGCGGCTGCAAGGCGACCGCCTCCCCGACAGATTCTGCCGGGACGGCCGCCGCGACCGGCGCCACCGCTGCCTCGCTGCCCCCCTTCCAGCGCGCCACCAGCCCACGCAGCTTCATGCGGTGCGCAGCACGTCGTTCACCAGCCGGCCGGTGCGGCGCGCCGTGTCGGTGGCGTCCTGGGCC
>NZ_WUJP01000323.1 GCF_009806515.1 Geminicoccus flavidas
GACAGGTCGACTGCGACCACCCGCCGCCCGCCATCGTCCAGCTCGACCACCACCCGAAAGCGGGGCTCTTCCTGGCCATGGAGGCCGACCAGCTCCTCGATCAGGACGGCCCGCACCGCCTGGGCCCGCACCGCCTCGCCATTGGGCAGTACCGCCAGGAGGCAGGGCGCGGCAGGGGCGACGCTGGCGGTGATCGGAGTGAATTCAGCCGACATCTGCGGTTGTATGCTCCCGGGAGTATCGTCCAGGAAATGCCGCAGCGGCGCTGCCACCACAAGGGCTTCAGCGTATCCCGCGCTCGGCTGCGACCCGATCGTATGCCGCATTGATCGCGGCCAGGCGCCGGCTGGCCTTCTCCACGAACTCCGGCGGCAGGCCCTGGGCCACCAGCCGGTCGGGATGGTGCTCGCGCACCAGTGCTCGCCAGGCGAGCTTGATCTCGTCGTTGCTGGCGGTGCGCGACAGGCCCAGCACGGTATAATGGTCGACCATGGCGGCTTCCGGCGGGCGCGGTCGTCTGGGCTCCCAGGAGAACATGTAGCGCGCGCGGATCGCCTCGAACTGGAATGGCCCGAAGCCGAAGATGGCGCCGACCTGGCGCAGGAAGCGCAGCTCGTTCTCGTCGATCGCTGCGTCCGCCACCGCGACCTCGAACAGGCCGCACAGCAGTTCCTCGAGCACGACCCGCTCGGTGCCGAACACCGCGGCCACCTGGCGGGCCGCCGGCTCGAACCCGTCTGGGCTTTGCTTGGCCTCGTTGTAGATGGCGGCCACGTCGCCAACATCGGCGTCCGAGATGTCGAAGATCCGGCGAAACGCCAGGATCTCGTCGCGGTTCACCTGGCCGTCGACCTTGGCGAGCTTGGCCGCCAGCACCACGATCGCCGTGGCGAACGCCACCTGCTTGGTTTCCAGGATTGCGTCCAGGTCGACATAGGCGGGATCGCCCGCGGCCGCTCGCTCCGCCCGCACCTGCCGGCGCTCGCGGCGCCACTGGTCGAAGGCATGGCCGGCGATGCCGCCCAGAACTGCGCCTATCCACTGTCCGATCATGAAGCCGATGGCTACTCCGATGAGCTTGCCCCAGATGGCCGCCGCATCCCGTGAAACTGGTTCACCCCGGTGCGCAGATAGGCAAGCCTCGGCCGTTCGTCTATCCAGCGCGACGTGAACCCGCATGACATCAGCGCGGAGAAGGACCTTGGACGAGCGCCGCTGGCAGTTCTGGATCGATCGTGGCGGCACGTTCACCGACGTGGTCGGCCGGGATCCCGAGGGGCGGCTGCACATCCACAAGGTCCTGAGCGAGAACCCGGAGCGCTACCAGGACGCGGCCCTGCAGGGCATCCGCGACCTGCTGGGCCTGCAACGCGATGCGCCGCTCCCGACGGAGCGGATCGACGCCATCAAGATGGGCACCACGGTCGCGACCAATGCCCTGCTCGAGCGCAAGGGCGTGCCCGTGGTCCTGGCGGTGACCGCCGGCCTGGGCGACGTGCTCCGGATCGGCTACCAGGCCCGCCCGGATATCTTCGCCCGGCACATCGTCCTGCCCGAGCAGCTATACCGGCGGGTTGTCGAGATCGACGAGCGTATGCGCGCCGATGGCACAGTTGAGCGGCCCCTCGACGAGACCCAGGCGCGCGACGGGCTCCAGGCCGCCTATGACGCGGGCTTTCGCGCGGTTGCCATCGTGCTGATGCATGCCTACCGCTATTCCGAGCACGAGCAGGCGCTGGCGCGGATCGCCCGTGAGATCGGCTTCACCCAGATTTCGGTGAGCCACGAGGTCAGTCCGCTCATGAAGATCGTTGGGCGCGGCGACACGACCGTGGTGGACGCCTATCTGTCCCCGATCCTGCAGGACTATGTGCAGCGCGTGGCCTCCCAGACCGGCGACACCCGGCTGATGTTCATGCAGTCCAATGGCGGCCTGGTCGACGCCCATCGCTTCCAGGGCAAGGACGCGATTCTGTCGGGACCTGCCGGCGGCATCGTCGGCGCAGTGGTCACCGGCGAGCTGGCTGGTTTCGGCCGGCTGCTCGGCTTCGACATGGGCGGCACCTCCACCGACGTCACCCACTATGCCGGCCAGTACGAGCGGGTGTTCGATACGGAGGTGGCCGGGGTGCGGATCCGCGCCCCGATGATGCACATCCACACGGTGGCCGCCGGCGGCGGCTCGATCATCGTGTTCGACGGCGCGAAGTTCCGGGTGGGCCCAGAGAGCGCCGGCGCCAATCCCGGCCCGGCCGCGTACCGGCGCGGCGGTCCGCTGACGGTGACGGATGCCAACCTGATGGCCGGCAAGATCCATCCCGATTACTTCCCGGCCGTGTTCGGCCCAAATGGCGACCAGTCGCTCGATGCCGACACGGTGCGGGCGAAGTTCCAGGCGCTGGCCGACGAGGTGCAGGCCGCGACCGGCGTGGCGCGCACGTCTGAGGAGATCGCGCACGGCGCGCTCGCAATCGCCGACGACAACATGGCCAACGCCATCAAGAAGATCTCGATCCAGCGCGGCTACGACATCGCCGGCTACACGCTGAACTGCTTTGGCGGGGCCGGCGCGCAGCATGCCTGCCGGGTGGCCGATCTCCTGGGCGTGTCCTCGGTGCTGATCCACCCGTTCGCCTCCGTGCTGTCCGCCTACGGCATCGGCCTGGCCGACGTGCGGGTGATCCGGCAGCGCGCCCTGGAGCGGCCCCTGGACGAGGAGGCGATGGCGGCACTGCGCTTGGCGAAGGAAGAGCTCGCTGCCGAGGCGCTGGCGGAGCTGGCAGCACAGCGGGTCGACACCGCCACCGCCACAATCGAGAGCCGGGTGCATCTGCGCTATACCGGCACCGATGCGGCTCTCGACGTGGCGTTCGCCGATCTGGCGGACATGGTCCAGGCCTTCGAGCAGGAGCACCGCTCGCGCTACGGCTTCACTGTGGAAGGCCGCGGCCTTGTGGTCGAACAGATCGCGGTCGAGGGCATCGGCCACATGGAGCGGATCGACGAACCGGAGCAGGCGCTGGCCCTGCGCCAGGCGGACGAACCGCTGGTGCCGGTCCGCCACGTCCGCCTGTTCACCACGGAGGCGCCGCACGTGCCCGCCGCCGGATTCGATGCCGCCCTGTACGACCGCGACCGGATGCGTCCGGGCGACCGGGTGCAGGGCCCCGCCCTGGTGGTGACCAGGACCACGACCGTGGTGGTGGAGCCGGGCTGGGAACTGGCCATCACGGCGCGCGAGCATCTAGTGCTGCGGCGCATCGTGAAGCTGCCGCGCCAGGCCGCGGTCGGCACCGATTCCGACCCAATCATGCTGGAGATCTTCAACAATCTGTTCATGACCATCGCCGAGCAGATGGGCTTCACCCTGCAGAACACCGCCTATTCGGTGAACGTGAAGGAACGGCTCGACTTCTCCTGCGCCCTGTTCGACGCCGATGGCGGGCTGATCGCCAATGCGCCGCACATGCCGGTCCATCTGGGCTCGATGGGCGAGAGCGTGCAGACCATCCTGCGCCTGCGTAAGCACGAGATGGGGCCGGGCGACGTCTATGCGCTGAACAACCCCTATAATGGCGGCACCCACCTGCCGGACGTCACGGTGGTGATGCCGGTGTTCGGCGCGGACGGGCAGCTCCTGTTCTTCACCGCGGCCCGTGCCCACCATGCCGATGTCGGCGGGATCACGCCGGGCTCGATGCCGCCGGACAGCACCCATATCGACCAGGAGGGCGTGCTGTTCGACAACGTCCAGATCGTGGCCAAGGGCCGCTTCCTGGACGAGGAGGTCCGCGCGGTGTTCGCCAGCGGGCCTCATCCGGTGCGCAACATGACCCAGTCGGTGGCCGACCTGCTGGCCCAGGTGGCATCCTGCCAACGCGGCGCCAACGAGCTGCACGCCATGGTGGCACAGTTCGGGCTGGACGTGGTCCAGGCCTATATGGGCCATGTCCAGGACAATGCCGAGGAGAGCGTGCGCCGGGTCCTGGACGTGCTGACCGACGGGCATTTCCGCTACGAGCACGACAACGGCACCGCGGTCGAGGTCCGGATCTCGATCGATAAGGCTGCCCGCACCGCCCATGTCGACTTTACTGGCACCAGTCCGCAGCAGCCGAACAACTTCAACGCCCCGGCAGCGGTGACCCGGGCCGCGGTCCTCTACGTGTTCCGCACGCTGGTGGACGAGAACATCCCGATGAACGAGGGCTGCCTGAAGCCGATCCGGATCACCATCCCGGAAGGCACCATCGTCAACGCCCGCTATCCCGCCGCGGTCTGCGCCGGCAATGTCGAGACCAGCCAGTGGGTGACCGACACGCTCTATGGCGCGCTGGGCGTGCTGGCGGCAGCCCAGGGGACGATGAACAACTTCACCTACGGCAACGCCAAATATCAGTATTATGAGACGATCTGCGGCGGCTCGGGCGCAGGCGAGGGCTTCGACGGCACGGCCGCGGTGCACACCCACATGACCAACTCGCGGCTGACCGACCCCGAGGTCCTGGAGCACCGCTACCCCGTGCTCCTGGAAAGCCACCGGATCAACCGGGGCTCCGGCGGCCAGGGCCGCTGGCGGGGTGGCGACGGCACGATCCGGCGCACCCGCTTTTTGGAGCCGATGACGGCGGCGATCCTGTCCAACCATCGGCGCATTCCGCCCTTCGGCCTCCATGGCGGCGGTCCCGGCTCGGTCGGCGATCAGTGGATCGAGCACCCCGACGGGCGGGTCGAGAAGCTGAGGGCCGCCGACAAGCGCGAGATGGCGGCCGGCGCGATCTTCGCCGTCCAGACCCCGGCCGGCGGCGGCTTCGGCAAGCCGTAGGAGCGCGGGCCCGGTTCATGCTATCACTGGTCCCCTTGCGCCCTTGCGCCGATGGCAGCCGCACCGCGTGGACGACGAATCGAGAAATGCACGAACGAACCCGAAAAGTGCACTGGATGGGCGAACCAGACCCGAGCCCGAACCGCACCGGCCTCATCCGCGTCACCCCGCGGCTCGAGCGGGGGATCAACGGCCCAGCGCGTGCCAAGGTAGATCCCCCGCCTGCGCGGGGGATGACCTGGAGAGGGCGGGCGCTTTTCGGGTTCCGGCACGCGCATCTGCACGAACGAACCCGAGCAGCCCATCTGACCGACAAGACGAACCCGGGTCCCGTGTGCCCCACCTCCGCCATCCCCCGGCTTGACCGGGGGGTCAGCGATCGGTCGCCTGGCGGGGTGGAACCTCCGCCGGCGCAGGAGATGACCTGGAGAGAGCGGGTGCTTCCCGGCTCTCGTCACGCACAACCGCACGAACGAACCCGAGAGACCCGAGCTTGCTGCGGCACCTGGCCCGCTGGATGTGCATGAGCGAGGCATCGCGTCCGGAGCAGGTCCTCCACGACGTCTTCGGCTATCCGGGCTTTCGCGGCCGGCAGGCGGAGATCGTGCACCACGTCCTGGCGGGCGGCGACGCGTTGGTCCTGATGCCGACCGGCGGCGGCAAGTCGCTGTGCTACCAGGTGCCAGCACTCTGCCTGGACGGGCTGACCCTGGTGGTCTCGCCCCTGGTGGCGCTGATGCGCGACCAGGTGGAGGCGCTGCGCCAGTTGGGCGTGGCCGCGGCCGCCCTCCATTCCGGCGTGCCGCTGCCTGAGCGGCGGGCACTGGAGCGGCAACTCGACCGCGGCGAGATCCGTCTGCTCTATGTGGCACCCGAGCGCTTCCAGGCGGACGGCTTTCTCGACCGACTGGCCCAGTGGCGCCCGGTCCTGTTCGCCATCGACGAGGCCCACTGCGTCAGCCAGTGGGGCCACGACTTCCGCCCAGACTATCTGGCACTCTCGGTGCTGCACCGGCGCTTTCCTGGCGTGCCGCGGATCGCCCTTACCGCGACCGCCGACCGGCGCACCGAGGAAGAGATCGTGGCCCGGCTGGACCTGGGCTCCGGCCGGATCTTCCGCTCCAGCTTCGACCGGCCGAACATCCATCTGAGCGTCACGATCAAGGACAATCCGCGCCGCCAGTTGCTGGAGATGATCCGCGCCCGCCATCCTGGCCGGAGCGGCATCGTCTACTGCCAGTCGCGCGCCAAGGTCGACGACTTGGCGAGCTGGCTCACCGCGCAGGGTGTGACGGCGCTGGCCTATCATGCCGGGCTGGAGGGGGACGAGCGCGCCCGGCGTCAGGACCGCTTCCTGGCCGAGGACGGGCTGGTCATGGTCGCGACCATCGCGTTCGGCATGGGCATCGACAAGCCGGACGTCCGCTTCGTCGCCCATGTCGACCTGCCCAAGAGCTTCGAGGCCTATTACCAGGAGATCGGCCGCGCCGGCCGCGACGGCGATTCGGCCCATGCCTGGATGGCCTATGGCATGGACGATGTGGCCCGCACCTTCGTCCAGATCCGCAACGGCGAGGGCGACGATGCTAAGAAGCGCTCCGACCGGCACAAGCTCGGCAGCCTCTTGGGATACTGCGAGACCACCCGCTGCCGGCGCCAAGTGCTGCTGGGTTATTTCGGCGAGGAGTTGAAAGATCCCTGCGGCAACTGCGACGTCTGCATGGTCCCGGTAGAGAGCTATGACGGCACCGAGCAGGCGCAGATGGCGCTCTCGGCGATCTTCAGGACCGGCCAGCGCTTCGGTGCCGGCCACGTGATCGACGTGCTGGTGGGCAACCGGACCGAGCGGGTGACCCAGCTCGGGCACGACCGGCTCTCGGTCTTCGGCATCGGCAAGGCCCTGTCCGCGTCCCGCTGGCGCTCGGTGCTGCGCCAGCTCGCGGCCCTGGAGCTCGTGGTGGTCGACGTGGACGGCCATGGCGGCCTGCAGCTGGCCGACACGGTCCGCCCGGTGCTCAAGGGCGAGCAGCGGGTATCGCTCCGGGTCGACCCGACCCGGGCCCGCGCCAGGAGCGACCGGCCGCGCGACGAGCACCCGCTCAGTGGTGCCGCGGAGGACGTGTTCTCGGCCCTGCGCCGCTGGCGGCTGGCCGAGGCGCGCGGCCAGGGCGTGCCGCCCTATGTCATCTTCCACGACGCCACGCTCGCCGCCATCGCACGTGCCAGGCCGACGAGCCTGGGCCAGCTGGCCGGCATCCCGGGCGTGGGTGCCAGCAAGCTCGAGCGCTACGGCGAGGGCGTGCTCGGCGTGCTTGCGGAAAATCCGGCATGAACCCTGGTCGCCCGCTTCGGCCGGTGCCAGTTTCCTCGGGTATCGGCGACTGTGGAGAACCATCATGCGTCTGGTTGCTTTGATGCTCACCGCACTCTTCCTCTCCGCGACCGCGCTGCCGGCGCTGGCGGACTGCGCCTTCCACGAGGACGTCGCCAGGTCCGAGAGTGGCAACAGCCAGTCCGGCCAGAGCAAGCTGCCGGCCGAACAGAGCAGCTGATCGTCCTGATGAACTGACCTTGCGGCCGGCACGCAGGCCGGCCGTTTTCTTGCGCCTCTTGTCGCAGCGACGGTGCCACGCCTTCCGCTGGACATGACCGGGCGGGTAGCTCGACGTGACGACACCGGGAGGTTCAGGTGGTGCTTGCAGTCGGGCTGGTTGGCGATGCGCATGGGATCGGGGCGGCTTTGCTGCGCGCCGGGACCACCATGCTGGCCAGGTCCGACCTACCGGGCGAGCCGCCGGCCACCAAGGGCGCCACCCTGATCCAGGGCGAGCGTAGCTTCTTCGAGCAGCTGGAATTCCCCCGCCGCATCGTGCTGGACCTGCTGCCGGGTGAGCAGGTCGACCAGGTGCTGGAGGCGGTCTATCCCTGGCTGGAGCCGGGCGACGTCGTGCTCGACTTCTCCGGCAGCTACTGGGTCGACACGCTCCGGCGCTTCCGGCGGATGCGGCACCGCTCGATCTACCATGTCGACCTGGCGCTGGTCGGCCAGACCGGGGCGCGGCACGTCCTGGTGGCCGGCGATGCGGAAGGGGTGGCGCTGGCGCTGCCGGTGGCCGAGCAGCTGGTGCCGGCCAGGCGGGTGGTGCGCGCCGGACATGCCGGGACGGCCCATTATGCCCGGGCACTCGGCGATGCGGTGGCGAGCGTGGCCAGCCAGTTGCGGGGCGAACTGCGCCAGATGCTGGAGGCGCTGCCGCTTGATCAGGACGTGGGCGGGATCCTGACCGCGCTGCTGCCGGCCAGGCCCCCCTCGGACGGGCGGGCGCCGTGGGTGCTGGACGATGCGGTGCGGCTGGAGGCGGCCACCCCGCTCCTGGCCCAGGCGATCATGCTGGACCGGGCCGAGCAGCTGGAGCAGCACGTGACGCCGGTGTCGCTGACCCGGGTCGGGCCCTACCAGGACCCCGAGGAGATCCTCTGACTTTCCGGTTGCCGGCTGCGCCGCCGCCTGCCAGTCGTTGGGCAAACCAACGATCGGGGTGGTGTAGATGGCGCGGCTGGCGGACGAACTGGCATATCAGGGGGTGGCGGAGATCGCCGGGCGGATCCGGCGGAAAGAGCTGTCGCCGCTCGAGGTGATCGACGCGTTCCTCCAGCGGATCGAGGAGCGCAATCCTTCCATCAACGCGTTGACCTTCGTCGACGCGGAGGGGGCCAGGGCCGCGGCCAGGGAGGCCGAGCGGCGGGTCATGGCCGGGGACGAGCTGGGGCCGCTGCATGGCGTGCCCGGGGTCCTGAAGGATCTTTTCGACTTCAAGCCGGGCTGGCCGGCGACGCTGGGCGGGGTCCGGGCGCTGAAGGATTTCCGGCCGGATCTCACCTGTGTGTTCGCCGAGCGGGTCGAGGCGGCAGGGGCCATCCTGCTGGGCAAGGCCAACAGCCCGACCTTCGGGTTCCGCGGCACGTGCGACAACTATTTGTTCGGACCGTCCCGCAACCCTTTCAATCCAGAGCATAACACAGGCGGGTCGTCCGGGGGAAGTGCCGGGGCGGTGGCGGACGGGCTGGTGCCGTTCGCGGAAGGCACGGACGGCGGCGGGTCGATCCGGATCCCGGCGTCCTGGTGCGGCATCTACGGGCTCAAGCAGTCGTTCGGCCGGGTACCGGTGGTGACCAGGCCGAATGCGTTTCCCGGGACCGCGCCCTTCATCTTCGAGGGGCCGCTTACCCGCAACGTCCAGGACGCGGCGCTGCTGCTCACCGTGCTGAACGGCCCGGACCCGCGCGACCCGCTCTGTCTGCCCGAGAAGCTGGACTTCACCGACGCACCGAACCGCTCGATCAAGGGCATGCGCATCGCCTGGAGCCCTGACCTCGACGTCTATCCGGTCGACCCGCAGGTGGCCGAGGTGGTCGAGCGCGCGGTGAAGCGGTTCGAGGAGGCGGGGGCGATCGTCGAGCCGGTCCGGCTCGGCATCAAGCACGGCCATTACGAGCTGGGCGAGCTCTGGTGCCGGATGATCGCGTCGCTGAACGTGGGTGCCGTGGAGGTGTTCAAGCAGTTCGGCATCGACTTCACCGGGGCTCAGGCCGAGGACCTGCCGCCGCCGCTGCGGGGCTGGATCAAGAAGGGCTACGAGCTCACTGCCGTGGAGCTGGCGCGCGACCAGGCGGTGCGCACCGAGATCTTCGACGCCATCCAGGGGGTGATGGAGCGCTACGACTTCCTGGTGAGCCCGACGCTCGCCTGCACCGCCGTGCCGAACGCCGCGGACGGGGAGACGCTCGGGCCGGAGGAGATCAACGGCCAGAAGGTCGAGCGGCTGATCGGCTGGTGCATGACCTATTTCGCCAACTTCACCGGCCACCCGGCCGCCTCGGTCCCGGCGGGCCTGGCGCAGAACGGGCTGCCGGTTGGCATGCAGATCCTGGGCCGGCGCCATGCCGATGCCGACGTGCTGGCGGCGAGCGCTGCGTTCGAGCGGCTGCAGCCATGGGCGGACAGCTATCGGATCCCGGCGGGGCGGCCAATCGGCTGACGCTGTCATCCCCCGGCTGGCCCGGGGGAGCGACCGCACTGTGCCGGACCGGGCGGCCCGGGGCATGATGCCGTCGTGCGGCGGTTGATCCCCCGCCTTCGCGGGGGATGACCGAAAAGAGGTGGGGATGATGGGCGAGGGCCGGTGGCCGGCAAGCGGTGGCGGTGCGACGCTGCCGCCGGCCGTGCGGTGCAACGACGGCGGCCAGCGGCGGTTGAGAGAGGCCGGGTTGATGATGCAGCGGCGGGGAGCGCCTTCTTGAGCAACCATCTGTTCGACCAGTTCCGTACCGCGATGCCGGGGAGCGGGCCGGAGGGCGTGCTGATCGAGACGCCGGACGGGCCGGTGCTCAGCTATGACGGCATGCTGGACATGAGCGGGCGGCTCGCCAACCTCCTGGTCGAGGAGGGGGTGGAGCCGGGCGACCGGGTGGCCGTGCAGGTGGAGAAGTCGGTCGAGGCGCTGCTGCTCTACTTGGCCTGCGTGCGGGCGGGAGCGGCGTTCCTGCCGCTCAACCCGGCCTATACCGATGTCGAGCTGGAATACTTCCTCCAGGATGCCGAGCCCAAGCTGGTGGTGACCGACCCTGGCCGGGTGAAGGGGGTGGTGGACCTCGCCTATGCGGTAAAGGCGACGCTGCTGACGCTGGGAACCGACGGACAGGGCAGCCTGATGGCCGGGGCCGCGGAGCAGGTGCCGGAGTTCGAGGACGTGGCGCGCGGGCCGGACGACCTGGCGGCGATCCTCTATACCTCGGGCACCACCGGGCGCTCCAAGGGGGCGATGCTCAGCCACGAGAACCTGGCGTCCAATGCAAGGGTGCTGGTCGAGGCCTGGCGGTTCACACCCGACGACGTGCTGATCCATGCCCTGCCGATCTTCCATACCCACGGCCTGTTCGTCGCCACCAACACGGTGCTGAGCGCCGGGGCGTCCATGCTGTTCCTGCCCAGGTTCGACGCGGCGGCGGTGGTCCGCGCCATGGGCAGGGGCACGGTCATGATGGGGGTGCCGACCTATTATGTCCGCCTGCTCCAGGAGCCGGGGCTGACCCGGGAGGCAGCAGCGGGGATGCGGCTGTTCGTGTCGGGCTCGGCACCGCTGCTGGCCGAGACGCATCGCGTATTCCAGGAGCGCACCGGGCACGCCATCCTGGAGCGCTACGGGATGACCGAGACCAACATGAACACCTCCAACCCGTATGACGGGCCGCGCATCCCGGGCACGGTGGGGCCGGCCTTGCCGGGGGTGGAGCTGCGGATCGTCGATCAGGAGAGCGGGCGGCCCGTGCGGGACGGCGAGATCGGGATGATCGAGGTCAAAGGCCCGAACGTGTTCAAAGGCTACTGGCGGATGCCGGAGAAGACCAAGGCCGAGTTCCGGGAGGACGGGTTCTTCATCACGGGCGACCTCGGGCTGATCGACGGGCACGGCCATGTCCAGATCGTGGGGCGGGGCAAGGACCTGGTGATCTCGGGCGGGTTCAACGTCTATCCCAAGGAGGTCGAGGCCGAGCTGGACCGGCTGGACGGGGTGATCGAGAGTGCCGTGATCGGCGTGCCGCACCCGGACTTCGGCGAGGGCGTGGTGGCGGTGCTCGCGGTCGAAGAGGACCACAAGCTCACCGAGGACGTGGTGATCGCGGCGCTGGCGCAGCGTCTGGCGCGCTACAAGCTGCCCAAGCGGGTGCGGTTCGTGGCCGAGCTGCCGCGCAACACGATGGGCAAGGTGCAGAAGAACCGGCTGCGCGAGGACTACAAGTCGCTGTTCTCGGCCTGATCCCGGTTGCGGGCATGCTCGGCCGCCCAGGCCTTGGCCTTGTGGAACAGCCATTCACGGGCGAGCTCGGGTTCGTTCGTGCAGATTTCCGCGATCGCGGCGGCGTTCTCGCCGGGGCGGCGGGTCGGGCGCTGCCTGGGCGGACCGGCCTCCGGGGCCGGGCGGGCGGCGGGGGCCGGGCCTGGGTCGTTGGCGGGCTCGGGCTGGCCCAGGCCCGGCATGGTGACCGGGTTGGCGCTCTCGGGCTCGGCGGCCTGGTGCTCCAGGGCGGACTGGAGGGAAGCCGGCAGGTCGCTGGTGACGAACAGGGCACCGTCGTCGGGGTCGGCCTGGCCCTGGCGGAGCTGCTGGAGCTGTCGGAAGGCGCGGCCATAGGCCTGCTGGGCCTGACTCAGATAGCGCAGGATCGTGTCGAGGGCCGGGTGGCGGTTCTTGCCGTCCTGGGCCATGAGCTCCAGCCGGTCCGGGCTGTCGCGCCGGCGGCGTCTGCCGTCCGGCGGGCTCTGCCAGTAGCTGGCCTCCAGCCGCTCGGCCCGCTCGCAGCGCCAGAGTGCGGCGACCATCCGGGCGCACAGGGCGGCTTCCAGCGGCGAGGCCGGGCGGAACTGGTCATGGACGGAATCCTGCAGCTCGCGGAAGCGGCCGGCGTCCTCATCGGGCAGAGGGCAGGTCTCGGCGGAGCGCAGGCCGTAGGTGCGGGCGTTCAGGGCGGCGCGGGCCCTGCCGGCGGAGGTGATGGGGCCGTGGCTGCGGCGGCCGTTGCGGCGGGAGGCTTCGATCTGGGCGAGGGTGGAAATGCGCGGCATGTCGAAACTCGCGAGTGGCAGCGGTCACGCACTTCTATCATAGGACGAGACACCTAGTACACTGTGATGAAATCCTACTCCGTCGACTGCCGCAGTGCCTCAAAGGCATCACACTTAGTGCCGGAAAATCCCGAAATAGCTCATAGACTGGATTCAACTCGTCAATCAGAATAGCATGCCTCCGAAACAACAACATCAAGATCCTAGTCTGAGGTGCCGCAACAAGAAAGTTCAACAAAAGCGGTTGAGTAGTTACCTGAAGCGAATACATCGAGTCATGCAGCTAAACATGCGACAGCATGACTCACATTACTTGAGTGACAGGGTATGGCTGACGTAATCAACATCCTTCATCTGACAGACCTCCATTACACAGAGTCTTGGAGGCACGATCAGGAGGTTGTGATATCTGCATTTTTTGAAGATGTGCGAAGACTCCGCAAAAATGGGCTAAAACCGGATTTTATCGTATTCTCTGGGGATTTGTTAACCGACCAGATGAGAAAGAAGCATACTATGAGATGTTCTACAAGGTTATGCAGCCCCTTCTAGAAATCACTCAGTGCCACGAGTCGCGCGTAATTGTGACGCCGGGAAACCATGATGCGCATAGATCGTGCATGGTTAAAGAAAAGTACCGATTTGATGGCTTACTAAACAGTATAAACAATAGGAACGCACTAAATGCAATCTATTTGTCCGGTCAGTTAAGGGATGTAATTAAATCGAAGTTTGTTGGCTACTTTCAAATGCGAGATCTTCTCGTTCGACCCAACGTTGCGTTGGAAGATGAGATCATATCAGTTTATGCGTACAACGATCTCGGGATCTCATTTGTTGAGTTGAACAGCGCTTGGATGACCTATTGCGGAATGGATGGTATCCGTGATGAGAGGCGTCTTGCGATTCCAGAAGCTGCAGTAAACCGTGCGCTTGCTGCGGTACCGTCCGGTCACGCATCAATACTGGTGACACATCATCCTGCGAACTGGTTGATGGAACACAACGAATCAGACCTTAGAGACAGTATCGATGGTAAGATTTCCATGATGCTGTTCGGGCACATGCACGAAAGCCGCCCCAGCCACGCCGGTACATTTAAAGGAAGTTGCTTCATTAATCAGGGAGGGGCATTATACGCGGGTCGTGAATCTTATATCGGGTATTCAGTAATTCGCTTTCATCCTACATTGGGACATGTCGAGGCTAAGTATAGATCTTACTTTGACCATAGACGTGAGTTTGACGCAGCAATTGACCTCGTAGATCAGGGAGCAATCTATTCTAGTGATCAATCAAGAGAGTATTTCCGCAGCGCTGCATGTGAAGTATCTCTTGAAGAGTGTCGGAGGTGGGTTGGGGCAGAAGTTAAAAATAGGTTTGAAGAAGAATTCAATGAGGGGCTGACCGAACGGCCTGTATGTGATATTTTTGTCCCTCCTCCGCTGCTTAAGATTATGCCGCTTGAGTACAAGGAGGACCCAATTATAGCGGAAAAGGAAGAGGAGCGAATTTCATACAATGATGTCGTGTCTAAAAAGATTAATTACATTATCTCTGGAAGTCCTGAGTTTGGCAAGACAACCCTGTTGCAGCAACTGGCTTTGTCCATCATCGCTGCATGCGATGATGAACAAGTGCTGCCTGTTGTTGTAAATTTTTCGCACATCAAGCGGCGCCCAAACTCGATCGAAGGGCTCATTCGTGAAGCTCTGCCTGAATTTCCCAATGAAGTTAAGCTGCGCAATATTATTCAGAGTGGACTGCTTGTTCTTCTTGTGGATGATGTAATATTTGACGATGTGGTTCGATTTGGCGTCCTAAGAGACTTTATTAATAACTATTCCAACAATAGATATGTTATATCTACTTTGGCTGGAAGAAACGACTGGTATAGAATGCCAGTAGACATTGGCGTGACAGTGCGTTTTGAGCGACTTGGCATCGACTCATTTCGTAGACGCGATGTGCGGACTCTCGTTGAGAAGTGGGATTGCAACCAACGTTTAGACCAGAATAAGATTCTTGAGCGTCTCATAAAAGAAATGAAGGGAATTAATGTTCCGATAACTGCAGTCAACGGAACAATTCTTCTTAGTATATATGAAAACAATTCAGATTTTACTCCAATTAATCGCGCTGTGCTAATCGAGCAGTTCGTAGAGTTGCTTCTCGAAAAACACAAGCCTGAACAAATTGAACGAAGATCATTCGATTTTACCAACCGAATGCACCTGTTGTCATCTATTGTTGAGTTTATGTGCAATAATAATTCATATGTTTTAAGGGGGAGCGAGATACATGATTTGATTGACGGATATATGAATAGATATGGTTTTGCATACAAACCTGAAGCAATACTGAGTGAATTTATTCAAGCTAGAATTTTAGTGCGGCGAGACGGTGATGAAGTCTGCTTCCGGTACAGGGCGTTTTTAGAGTTTTTCATTGCGCGCCGGATGCGCGATAGCGTTTCGTTTAGACAATGGGTTCTGAATGAAGATAGGTACATGAGTTTTGTGAATGAAATTCAGTACTACGCAGGAATAGTGCGTGAAGACGACCAGCTCATTAATATGATTGGTGAGCGTTTTGATAAAATAAGGAACGAACTGTTTGTGGAGTTGGGCCACAAGCCGGATCTACATGCTATCGATAAGTTTGAACTTCCTGCCCGAGACGACACGTCCGAAGCTTTGCTTGAGTCCGTCGAGAGGCAGATTAATGCCCCTCCGCTCGATCAGAACGAACTAGACGAGATTCTTGAGGCTGATCTGCCAAAGGATGTCGAGGGGCGTCAGGAGGTGTTTCGGCCGGATCCGAGCGACAACGCCGGTAAGTGGTTTACTTGTCTGACGATCTACTCGAGCGTACTCCGAAATTCGGAACTCGTTGGAGATGATTGCAAACGCTATCATCTTGCAAAAGTATTGGAAGGTTGGGCTGAACTGTTGGTCGCCTCATTGTGGGCGGTCCCGGCGTTGGCGCGAACCCGGATGATGCGGGTGAACGGCGTCCAGTACCGAGTAGTAGCGCCAGCACACTTTTCAGAGGGGCAAGTAGCGCGAACTATCTATTGTGACTTCCCGAATGCGATTAGCAAACTGCTCTGGCAGTCTGTAGGTACGGAGAAGCTTGAACGTCAGTTAACGGAGCCCAGACTCTCGGAGAGCGGAGAGGCGAAGCTTGTACAGTTTTTTAGACATGCATTGTGCATGGATCTCCGCCTGGGGGCGTGGGCAAGTCGTTTCGAGGGTTTCTGCCGCGATATTCAAAGCCATAGGTATCTTTTGGAAGCAAGTATTTGGAAAGCAAATGAAGTGTATTCTCTTGGAGTTCTCGCCGACTCATCACGTATTAGGCTTCGTAACGCGATCGCCGGAGGAATTGGAATGCTTCGCTCTGGAGGATCAAGAGAAAAGCAACAGATGATTGTAGCTAAACAGGTCCACCGTCTGACAGTTCGTGATTTAGTGCGAAGGTTGCGGGTGCGTGACGAGCATCAGGGATAAATGGATGTGTGCAGATTGCGTATCTTCATCAACAAATAGCTGATCACGACTCAGATGAGCCAGCGCGCGTGGCTGGCTGCCGGCTGTTGTGGTTGGGTACGTGCGCTGTGGGAGCCTCACTCTTGCATGATGAGGAGCCCGTTCTCAGAGAGGAACAGGTGATACCAATTTTTGGGTCGGCTTCGTCCGCGAGGATGGCAAATGCCGGCCACTGGGTGCGGATGCTCAAGGACCAGACCCATTTTACAGGCGGCGAGCACCGAGTGCTCGGCTTCGCCCCCGTTTCTCCCCGCCTGTGCCGGCATGATGGTACTTTAGCTCCCAGATCCCGACCGGGAGCAGGCCATGCCGATCTTCCTGGACCGCCACGATCTCAGCGGACTCACCGCCGCCGACATTGCCGAGGCGCATCGCAAGGATCTGGAAGCCGGGGGGCGCTATGGCGTTCGCTTCTTGACCTACTGGTTCGACGAGGCGCGGGGGAGCGGGTTCTGCCTGATCGAGGCGCCGGACCGGGCGACGGCGATGCGGGTCCATGACGAGACGCATGGCAACGTCGCCTGCGAAGTGCTCGAGGTGGACCTGTCGGCGGTGGAGGCGTTCCTGGGGCGGGTGAGCGATCCGGGGCCGGCGGGGAGCGGGGCGTGCGTGCCGGTGGGCGGGGCGCTCAGGGCGATCATGTTCACCGACATCGTGGCTTCGACCGCGATGACGGTGCGGCTGGGCGACGCGCGGGCGGTCGAGATGGTGCGGGCGCATGACGCGCTGGTGCGCCGGGCGCTGAAGGACCAGGGGGGACGGGAGGTCAAGCACACCGGCGACGGGATCATGGCGTCGTTCGACGAGGCGGCGGCGGCGGTGGCGTGCGCGCGGGCGATCCAGCTGGCGTTCGATGCGTTCAACCTGGCGAGCCGGGAGCAGTTGCGGGTGCGGATCGGGATCGACCTGGGCGAGCCGCTGGCGGACAGCAACGACCTGTTCGGGACGACGGTGCAGACGGCGGCGCGGCTGTGCAAGGCGGCGGAGCCGGATGCGGTGCTGGTGTCGGGGGCGGTGCGCGATGCGGCGGGCGGCGGGGCCGACTTCAGGGCGCTGGGGGAGCGGCGGCTGAAGGGGCTGGTGGGGCCGGTGGCGGTGTTCGAGCTGGCCTGCCGGTGACGGGCGGTCAGAGCTGGGACTGGACCGGGAGGTAGCTGATCACGGTGGAGATCAGCCGGCGCGACAGGCCGGCGGCGGGCTCGCGGGGCTGGGTGCGGGGGCCGTTGGGGCCGCGGTCCTGCCAGCGCAGGCGGCCGTCCTCGGCAAGGGCCAGGCGGTAGCTTTTGTGCGGGTGGGTCTCGTCGGCGAAGATGGCGCGGACCTGGGCCACCAGGTCCGGCTGCTCGAACACCACGCCCATCTCGCAGTTGAGGGAGACGGAGCGCGGGTCGAAGTTCATCGAGCCGATGAAGCCGGCATGATCGTCCACGGTGAAGGACTTGGTATGCAGGCTGGCGCTGCTGGAGCCGAACAGCGAGATGACGCCGCGGTGCTTGTAGGGCTTCAGCTCGAACAGGGCGATGCCGGCGCGCAGCAGGGGATAGCGGCAGCGGATATAGGCGCCGTGGACGGCGGCGACGTCGGTGGCGGCCAGCGAGTTGGTCAGGATGGCGACGCCGACACCGCGCTCGGCCATGCCGGTGAGCTCGCGGGTGAACGCGTCGCCGGGGATGAAGTAGGGGGAGATGATCTCCAGGTGGCTCTTCGCCGAGAGGAGGAGGGGGCGCAGCGCCCAGATCAGCCAGTTCTTCTGGCCGTTGCCCTCGGCCTTTTCCGGCGGGTCCCAGACGATCCTGGCCCGCTGGCTCCAGTGGAGCCGGGCGCGGTGGTGGATCAGCGTCTCGACCGAGGCGCGCTCGGCGACCCGGGCCAGATAGGGGCGCACGCGCTCGTCCTGGTGCAGGCTCTCCAGGTGGCGGCGCAGGCGGGGCAGGTGGGAGGCGCGGCGCGTGGCCAGGCGCAGGAGCGGGATGGTGGCGGCGCTGTTCCAGTAGGCGTCGAACACGCGCTCGGTCTGCTGCACGGCGCGGCCCAAGAGGAGCAGATCGAGGTCGCGGAAATTGGCGGGCGAGCCGGCACCGAAATAGGCGTCGCCGATGTTGCGGCCGCCCACGATCGCGACCCGGCCATCCGCGATCCAGGCCTTG
>NZ_WUJP01000324.1 GCF_009806515.1 Geminicoccus flavidas
TTGTGCATGCGCCGGTTCACGCGGAACGCGCGCAGGATCATCTCCAGGCCGCGGCGCAGCCGGTCGCCGCGGTTGCGCGCGGGGTTGAACAGGCGGACCTCGATATTCTCGTGCGCGTTCAGGCCGAGCGAGGCGATGTCGTTGCCGCGCAGGTTGATGTCGTCGAGCAGGAGGCGGACGCGCACGCCGCGGTCGGCGGCTTTGAGCACCTCCTCGATCAGGAGGCGGCCGGTGAGCCCGTCGTCCTCCCAGATATAGTACTGGAGGTCCAGGCTGCGGCCGGCCTGGCGGGCGGACAGGGCGCGGGCGGCGAACGCGTCGAGGTTGGAGGCCAGGAGCAGGAGGCCGCTCTGGTTCTCGTGCTCTGCCAGGAGCGGGGTCGCCAGGCGGTCGAGTGCGGTGGCGTCGGGGGAGAGCGGCAGGGCATGGGCGGGCTTGCCGCGGGCCTGGCGGGCGAAGCGGCCATAGGAATAGACGGCGAGGAACGAGGCCAGCACGAAGCAGAGGATCAGCAGGGCAAGGACGAGCAGCGGACGCATGTCACCTCGAGCGGACCTGGCGCACGGCTCCCAGCACGGCCCTGCGGGGCAGGACTAGGGGCGCAGGGGTCAGGCGGCAAGCGGTGCCGCGGCGGCCGCCGGGCGCGCATGAGCCAGGTCGATGCGCGCCTTGATCGGCAGGTGGTCCGAGGCGACCCTTGCCAGGCGGGAATCGTGGACCTCGATGCTGGTGATCATGGCCGGAGGGTTGGCCAGGATCCGGTCCAGCGCGAACATCGGAAAGCGCGAGGGAAAGCTCGGCAGTGCCGGGGTGAGCGGGCCGAACGAGGGGTCCAGGCGCAACAGGGACGAGCGCTGGCCCAGGCGCCATTCGTTCAGGTCGCCCATCAGCAGGGTCGGGCGCTCGGTGCGCTTGGCCATGGCGGCCAGGATCGCCTCGGCCTGCTGGGCGCGCGAGCGGCGCAGCAGCCCCAGATGGGCGGCGATGATCCGCAAGGGGCCGGCTTCCAGGTCCAGGTCGACCACGAGTGCCCCGCGCGGCTCCACGCCGGGCAGGCGGATCTGGTGGATGTCGGTGACCGACCCTGCCTTGAACAGGATGACGTTGCCGTGCC
>NZ_WUJP01000325.1 GCF_009806515.1 Geminicoccus flavidas
AGCCATGGCAGAGCCTTGTGTGGGCGCGCACCGGGACGGCCACCAGGCCGCACTGGCGCTCCAGCCAGTGGAGGTCGAGCAGCCCGGCACGGTCGCCGAAGCGCTGGTCGGCCTCCTGCAGCGCCATCACGTCCGGGCCGATCTCGGCGATCACCTCGGCGATGCGGGCGGGGTCGAAGCGCTTGTCGGTGCCGACGCATTTGTGGACGTTGTAGGAGGCGATCAGGGTCTCCGGCCCGCCGCCGTCGCGCGCCGCCCGGTAGCTTCGGCGCTCGCCGTTCAGCACCGAGCGGATCGGGGACGGCAGAATCTGGGCCGGCAGGCTCTGCCGGCCAGGGGACCGCATTCTCTTCAGCACCGTGCTCGTCACCTCGGGAGTGGCCAGGGCCGGCCGCAGCGGGACCGGTCATGGCAACCCTAGATAGGCACGATCGCGGGACTTGTCATCGGGTGGCGTGGCCGGGGCCTCTTTTGCCAGGCCCTGTTGCCGAGCCTCCACCACGCCCCCGTCACCAGGCATTCAGCGCGCGCAGCATCGCGGTCTTCTTGAACTGGTGGGCGTCCATGCGGCCGAGCAGGCGGTCGAGCAGCGCCACCGCGCCGGCCAGTTCCGGGCCCTTGTTCAGCATGACGCATTCGGCGCGCGCGGCCATGGCGGCATCCGTCATCTCGCCCCTGGACGGCGTGCCTTCCTTGACCATGCTTTCCAGCACCTGGGTCGCCCAGATCACCGGGATCGAAGCGGCTTCGCCCAGCCACAGGATCTCTTCCTGCATCTCCGCCAGCCGCTCGAAGCCGATCTCGGCGGCCAGGTCGCCGCGCGCGATCATCAGGCCGAACGGCCAGCGGCCGGCGGCCCGGGCGATGAGTGCTGGCAGGTTGCGCACCGCTTCGGGCCGCTCGATCTTGGCGATCAGGCCCAGCGGGCGCTCCGGGCGGCCATGGCGGGCCACCGCCTCCTCCAAGAGGTCGAGGTCGGACGGGTCGGCCACGAACGAGTAGCCCAATATGTCGGCCAGCTCGAGCACGGCAGCCAGATCGGTCTCGTCCTTGCCGGTGAGCGGGGAGAGGCCGAGTGCCGTGTCCGGCAGGTTCAGGCCCTTTTCGGGCTTGAGCCGGCTGCCGGTGGACTTGACCCGCGTGACGCGCAGGATCGCTTCGCCGGGCTCGACCGTCTCGACCACGCCCTCGACCTTGCCGTCATTGTAGAGCACCCGGTCGCCCGGCCGGAGCCGTGTCACCAGCTCGGGCAGCGAGACCAGCGCGGTGAACGGCAGGTCGAGCGGCGGCATCGGCGTGCCGCTGGCGACCAGACGGAAGCGGCTGCCCAGGAACAGGCGGGCCTTGCGGCTCTGGGCTGCCACCGCCTCCAGGCGGATCTTGGGCCCGGCAATGTCCATCAGCACCGAGACCGAACGGCCGTGGACAGCACCGGCGGCGCGGACATGGGTGGCCATCCGCTCCCAGGCGGGACGGGCGTCATGGGCGCAGTTGATCCGCGCCACGTCCATGCCGCGGCGGACCAGCTCCAGGCTGAGCTCCGGATCATCGGCCGCTTCGCTCGGCAGGGTCACCATGATCCGGCTGCGCCGGTGGCTGCGGGGGGGACCCAGCAGTCGGTCGGTGGCGGCGGCAAGGGCGGTCTCGCCGGCGAAGAAGGCGGCGGGCTCGGGCGGCGTCACCGGCTGCGGCTGGCCGACCAGGGCGGCCAGTGCCACCGCGACGGCGTCCAGGGTCGGCATCACCCGCCCCTCGAGCCGGCCCAGCGAGGACAGGCCGTAGGGCATCAGCCGGCGCTGCAGGCCGCGCATGTCGTGGCGACGCAGCGCTATGTAGTGGCCGAGATTGGCCAGGCCCGGCCAAGGACCCGCCTTGTCGCCGGCCTCTTTCAGCATCTCCTGGCAGATCGCGGCGCCATCCTCCGCGACCGCTGCACGCAGCGCGTTCACCTCCTCCAGCAGAGCCAGGAGTTCCTGGTCCGCCTGGGGGTGCAGCGGAACGACGGAGGCATGAGCCATGATTCTTCCTTCTGGTTGTTCGAGATTCTGGTCGGTTCAAGTACATGGGGTGGCGCCTCCTTCTGGCACCGCCCCGGCAGCGACCGTGTGACGGTCGCACCGAATCATCATGCCAGAACCGGCCGCCCGGGTCCAGGAGGCTGGGGTAGGAAGAACTTCAGCCCGCTTCAAGAGGCCGGGAAGTAAATTTTGCAGGCGCGCAAGACGCGGCCCGCGGATCTTGAAAGCCGGGCCGTCGGGGCCAACTAGTTTTCTCGTGAAGTCCGGGCCCCTCTGATGCTCCCGCCCTCGGGACCATGATGTCGGACACCACCTGACCGGGCTGCAATTCCGGCGGCTGCTCATCCAGGAGGTATCCATGCAGTCTGCTTCTTCTTCCCGTCTCTCCACCAAGCTCGATGCCCAGGAGATCGCCGCGGTACGCCGCCGGCTGGAGATGCTGGCGCGGGTGATGGACAGCGCGGTGCGCGTCCCGGGCACCAGTTTCCGCTTCGGCGCGGATGCGGCGCTCAACCTGGTGCCGGGTGTCGGCACCGCGTTCGCCAAGGTGATGTCGGCCTACCTGATCTGGGAGGCGCGGCGTCTAGGGGTGCCGGCCACGACGCTGGGCAAGATGGTCGGCCATGTCGGCATCGACTTCGTCATCAGCATCGTGCCGCTGATCGGCTGGGTGGGCGACGCGTTCTACAAGTCCAACCTGAAGAACATGGCGCTGCTGCGCGCCCATCTGGACGGGCTGGACGGGATCGTCGAGGTGACGCCGGACCCGGTCGTCGGCCCGGCGGCGACGGCCTAGATCCGGTCCTGCCGGCAGGCTGCCAGTTCCATGCGGAAGCAGGCGAGCGCGGTTTCCAGGGCGCTGCAGGAATTCTCGGCGATCGCCACCCATTCCGGCGAGCCGCAGCCCTTGGCCTCGCGCAGGAGCCGGCGCTGCTGGGCGAGCCGCGCTTCGGCAGCGGCCACGCGGTGGCTGGCAGTCGCGATCCGTCGGTTGCGCATGTTTTCTCCCGCCCGTTGGGTACAGGAACGCAACGGCCTCGGGAGGACGCACGTTCCCCACCAGAAACCGGCGCAAATCAGCATCCATGTTCCGTCCCACTCGGTCGAGCCCGACGCGGCAAGTTGGCCAGGTCTCGCTGGGACAATGCCTGCACTAGGGCCTGCACCAGCGCCTGCACCAGATCCATAGCCGCACCGGCCGGCGCATCGAGGATCTGCGTCTCGTCACCGCCCATGGCGGCGGCGTTGGCAGCCCGGCGGGCGCTCCGCCGCCCTGTCGGCCAGGACCGTCGGACCGGCCCGGGCTCAGGTGTCTGGGGCAGATAATGTCCTGACGGGGTGCCAGCGGGCACTGCCGCCCTATATGACAAGCATCGCTCGCTTTGCTTCCCGGCGCGGGCGACTGAGAGACGCATGTGCGCTCCCGCCAAACCTGCGCGAGCACATGCCATGTCTTTCCGCATATCCCGCTCCGTTGCCCAGCCAGTCCCGCTCGACCATGCGCTCTTGCATGCCCGGCTGGCGGCGGCGGAGGACCATTTGGCCGCGGGCGAGCTGCGGCTGGCACGAATGCGGGCCTGCCTGGCACGGCAGCGCGCATTCCGGCTGAACCTGACGGACGGTGCGGCGACCCTGCGGGCCATGGAGTACGTGCAGGCGCAGTGGCAGCGCCAGCGCCGGATGCTGCTGGACCAGCTCTGGCCCGATCCTGGCTGAGCGGCCGATGTGGCACACATGCCACGGGGCATCGATTCGCCCGGTGTGGCCCGGCACCGACGGCGTTATCAACCGTTGGTAGCTGGACGGGTTGGCCAGTGGACCGCAGGGCAGATGGAACAAGAGGCGCATCTGGAAGTGCTGGAGCGGCGGATCGAAGCCACCGCGGCGCGCCTGGAGGATCAGCGGGCGCGCCTGGCCTGGCGGCAGCGGCAAGGCTGCGGCACGGCCGAAGCGCGCGCGCTGCTGGGCCATCTCGAGGACACGCTGGCGCTGCTGTTGCGGCGGCGCAGCGCGATGACCCTGCCCGGCTGGCTCGGGCTGCGCCCCATTCCGTGCGACGGAGGCGAACTGCCGTAAGATCGGCACCGGCGGCACCGATCATGTTCGGGTCGGCATAGAGATCATCTGGCGGGTTATCCTCAGGCAGGATGACGCTTCCTGGCACCTGAGTCGATTGCGAGGGCAGGCGGGCCGTCGCCCGTTCCCGCATCGGCCGGCGCGGTCGAGCATGCGCCGGCACCCGGCAAGGTCCGGCGCAACGCGCCCGATATATGATTCTGGTCTCGGTGATCGGGTATCTCACCGTCGATCCCGGTCGCCTTTCACGGCATTGGCATCGGCGCCGTGCTGGTCCAGGCGAAGGACGATGCAAAGCGCTGCTCAGGGTCCGGGGTGCCGATGTCGGACAGGCAGTGCGCGATCATGAACCCGTACCTCGTCCGTCATCCAGTCCGGAAGGCGCAGGCCCGCGGGTGGTCCTGGCAGCCTGACCGGTATACGAGATGATAGCCCCGTCCGGGCTCGAGGCGGGCGGCCGGGAAGAGTTCCACGAGGCGACGGGCGGCCAGGTCCTTGGCAACGAGGACGCTGCGCCCGAGCGCTAACCTCTTCGCCCCTGATCGCCGCCTCGATGGCCATTCTGCCATGGCTGTAGCAGGGCTTCTATCCGTGCCGGCGGCACGCCCATCATCGCGAATCAGCGTTCCCAGTTGGCCGTCATGCCGGTCTCGTGCACGAGACGGCAGGCGGCGAGCTGGCGGGGCGAGCGCAGGCCGCCCGGGCCTATTTTGCCGAGAGGTTGGCGAACATCAGCACCTTGCGCTCGAGGTCGAAGGTGGTGTGGTCGCTCGCGGCGAACAGCTTCAGCATGGGCTCGAGATCGTCGGCGTCGACGTCCAGGATGTACTCCTCCACCCCGTTGTCGAGGATGAGCTGGACCGTGAACACGCCCGGCTCGCCGCGCGCCCGCTCCGTCCAGGACGCCTGGTATTCGGTCACCTGACGCACCTTGAAGCGCCGCTCCAGCGCCTGCTCGCTCTGCTCGTTCCGCTGGGGATCCGCCATGGCGGGTTCCTTCCTGGCTGGATGACGGGACGGCCCGCGTCCCGTCGCCTCAATCGCCGGGCTGCGGCGGGGTTCCGAATCGGCCACGCGGGACTCCCGGTGTTCTGCCGCCGGCGATGCCCAGTTCGGTCGATCCGGCGAAAATGGAAGGGCTCATGTCCATGCTGCAATTACAAGAAATCCATGCTGATTGGAAATCTCACAATAAGTATAGTGTCTTGTATGACTGGCCGAAAAAGACATTATGACGAGTGGCGTGTTTTTAGTGGTTTCTTTAATATTTTCTGCTGCTGCTAGCGTCGAGGACTGGTTCTGTATCCTGCCATGCCCGGCGACCGGAACGCATGCGTGGCCGGCGCGCCGAACACGCTCCTCGCCGAAATCCATGGAGGCTCGAACGTGCAGGGATTTGCGGAGCGCACTCCCGATGGCAAGGGCACCCTCCTGACCATTGGGGACAATGGTCGCTAGGTCGATCGCTACTACTACACCGACAGTGAACAGACCTGCCGGGACATCCTGCCCCTCGTCGCCGAGAAGTACGCCGAGTAGGACAAGGCCCGTGCCGAGGGCAACCTGCCACCCGGACCGGACGAGGCATGGCATGTCTTGGTGTCCCGGAGCGAATGAGTCCCTATCAACGAAGTGTTCTCGGCTTGCCACCACCCGGAGGAGGTCTATCAGGCGATTGCCGGGAAGGTCGCCTCGATTGCGATGAGGCCGATCGGTGAACGCGGCTTCGTGCTGGAGGAACAGAACGGCCGGGCGCTGTCTACCTACTTCATGTAGGGCAAGCGCTTGTGCAACAAGGTCCGTATGTCGGTGTACGGGGCCGCCTACTAGCTGACCGTCGGGGAGTTGCAGCTCAGGTCGGGCGGTGCGCCCTGGCATACGCGGGAAATGCCCGACTGGCGCACGGGATGGTCACCTAGCGACCTTGATCGAGCGCCCGTCGGATCCGGCTGCGTCGCCCCAGATCGGCCCGGTCGGCGGGGCTGGCCCATGGTCGAGGGCAAGACGGCATGGCATGCAGTCCGCGAACGAGGTGGCCGTGGCGGCCGGTCGGAAGGCGGCTGACGCGGATGGCCTTCTGGCCTTTCAGTGGCCGGGAGAACCTCTCGCTGCACGAGGCGGCTCGAGCACGCCGCACGTGGCGCGTGTCGGCGTGCCCTCTTCCGGTTCCGTGGTGGCTAGCCCTGGGCGGCCATCCAAGCGTGGCGGAGGCTGGATGGCCGGGTCGAGCCTGGCCGGGACGAAGAAGAGCGGAGGCGGGTCGAGCGACGTATGTGCCGCAGGATCGGCGTCAGTTCATGCACCAGCCGTGGCTAACCACGATCGACTGGCCGGTGAGCGCATTGGTCGGGAAGGCCGCCAGGAACAGGGCGGTCTCGGCGACGTCGGCCACGGTGGTGAACTCGCCGTCGACGGTTTCCTTCAGCATCACCTTCTTGACCACGTCCTCCTCGGAGATGCCGAGTTCCTTGGACTGCTCGGGGATCTGCCTCTCGACCAGCGGGGTGCGCACGAAGCCCGGGCAGATCACGTTGGCGCGCACGCCATGGGCGGCACCCTCCTTGGCCACGACCTTGGCGAGGCCCAGCAGGCCGTGCTTGGCGGTGACGTAGGGGGCTTTGAGGACCGAGGCTTCCTTGGAGTGGACGGAGCCCATGTAGATCACGCTGCCACTGTTCTGCTTGTACATTTGCCGAAGCGCAGCGCGGGTGGTGAGGAAGGCGCCGTCCAGGTGGATCGCCAGCATCTTCTGCCACTGGGCGAGCTGGAACTCGACCAGCGGAGCCACGATCTGGATGCCGGCATTGCTGACCAGCACGTCGAGTCGGCCCCAACGGTCGATCACCTGCTGGATGCCGGCGTCGACCTGCTGCTCGTTGGTGACGTCCATGGCCACACCCGTGGCGCGCTCGCCGGACGGGTCCAGCTCCTTTGCCGTGGCGGCGGCGGCCTCGGTGTTCAGGTCGGCGATCGCGACCTTGGCACCCTCGCGGACATAAACGGTGGCGATCTCCTTGCCGATGCCGCTCGCCGCCCCGGTGACGACGGCGACCTTGTCTTGCAGGCGCATGATGCAGCTCCTTGGCGAGAAAGAAGGGGCTTCAGCCCAGATAGTCGTGGACGACCTTACCCAGACCAAGGGTCAGGTCGGCGATGATGTGGCTGGCGGAGACGACCTCCAGCACCGGCAGCTCAGCCACCGGGGCCAGAGCATGGTGGGCCAGCTCCAGGGAGGCCGGGCCGGTCCAGGCGCCCTTGAGCTCAATGTCCTCCAGATAATACTCGACCAGCTCGCAGATCCGGGCGGTGCCGTCCACGTGGGGGATGATCTTGAGCAGCCAGGTGGGGGTGCGCATCGAGGCCAGCACCGCATCGGCATCCGCCGCTTTGTGCTTGTAGCCCATGGTGCCGGTGGCGACCCGCACCGAGCCGTAGTCGAGCGTGCCCACCATCGTGTCGACATCGGCGCGCAGGGTGGGCTTCGCCAATTTCTTGGGGAAGCCCCACAGCTCGCGGCCGCCGGCGATCGGCGGGTGGTCGTCCAGGAACATGCAGTGGGTGTAGCCGCCCTTGCGACCCTCGAAGCTCACCGGGATGACTTGGCCACTCTCGGTATAGTCGCCAAAGCCGGTCGAATCCGCCATGCGGATGAACTCGAACTTGACGTGGGGCTCGTCGATCCGCAGCGGCTCCGGCACCAGGGCGCGTAGCCTGTCCGGGTCGGTCCGGTAGGTGATGATCAGATATTCGCGGTGGTAGAAGCGGTATGGGCCCAGCGGGAAGGCTGGGCTGGTGAGCGGCATGGCATAGGCGCGTTCGCGCACCTCGTCCTCGGTCATCGGCACCTCACGGGGTGAAGGTCGGCCGGGCGGGAACTATTCCCGCCCCTGATAGGCAAGGTCGAAGGTGAAGACCCCGTCCGGGCTCGTCGGGCGTTCCAGCACCTCAGGGTGACGGAGCGTGCGGACGGCGTCGTGATAGCCGGCCTGCCAGTGCTCCTCCATGGTGCGCCGCGAGAACTCGTAATCCTTGGCCGAGCCCTCGTAGCGCTTGGAGCGGTAGATCAGCTGGATGATGTTGTGGACCTTGTGGTCCGCCTCGGCCGTCAGCAGCGCCACGTCCGGGTCGTCGCGGCGCTCGGGCGGCAGGGACTTGAGCAGCCGGGACAGGGCATGGCGGAGCTGCTGGACGTGCTTGAACTGGTCGGTCATCGCCCGGGTCCGGCTGGAGAAGCGGATCTCCTTCTGCCGCACCTCCGCCTCCATCAGGGTGCGGGGCAGCTCGCCCCGGGCACTCCACAGATCCACCTGGAAGGCCAGCGTGTCGCGGCGGGGCCGGCCCTCCAGCACCCATTGCAGGGGGGTGTTGGAGACGATCCCGCCGTCCCAGTAGAACTCACCTTCGATCTCGGTGGCCGGGAAGCCCGGTGGGAGGGCGCCGCTGGCCATGATGTGCTCCGGGCCGATCGCCTGGCGCTCCGTGTCGAAATACACGAAATTGCCGGTGCGCACGTTGACGGCACCCACGCTGAACCGGGTCTCGCCGCTGTTGATCCGGTCGAAGTCGACCAGGCGCTCCAGAGTCGCCTTCAGCGGCAGCACGTCATAGTAGCTGAGCGCCTCGGGGGCGCCGGGCGGCCAGAACATGGGCGGGACCGGGCGCGGGCTGAAGAAGCCCTGGGCACCGCCGAGCAGGACGCCGAAGGCACGGAACTGGTTAACCGCGGCGCGGGCGAGGTCCCCCTTGATTTCCAGCTGGTCCAGAGTCGGCAGTCCGAAGGGTGCTGTGCTGATCTCCTCCCAGAAGGTCCGCAGCCGCTCGACCCGCTTTTCCGGCGGGTTGCCGGCAATCAGTGCGGAGTTGATGGCACCGATCGAGATCCCGGCGACCCAATCCGGGTGGAGCCGCGCCTCCGCTAGCGCCTGGTACACGCCGGCCTGGTAGGACCCGAGCGCGCCGCCGCCCTGGAGCAGCAGGGCGATGCACTCGAACGGCGGCCGCTCGGCGCAGACATGACTCTTCTTCTTCGGCTTCAGTCGGTCAGACACGGACGCAAACCCGGGCAGGCGCAGGGTAGGATGGCGCGGCCATTCTACCGCGCAACGCAGTAGATCGACTTGTTGCGCGGATACGGCGACAAGTCGACGACTTCTTGGACGCAACAGCTGAAGGTTCCAGCTGGCGGCCGGCTCCTTTCACAGGATCGGCTATCGCGGCGGACGTGGATCAGGCCCAGCAGCGGCGGCAGGGTCCAACGTGTCCACGACCCCGCTTCAGGGCGCGGACGATGCGCAGTCTGCGTCATATCCTGCGGTAACCTCCTATGCTGCCGGATCGCTGTCCGAGGATCCTGATCATGGACAACTTTGAACCTACAAAGATATCGCGGCAGCGTCAGCACAAACTATGGTTGATATGGTCGCGGTTGCCGATGCGTTTCTGTCGGGCTTCGGAAAATAGCCGGAAAACATATATATCGTCTGTACAGGTATGGCCGCAGATGCTTAGATTTCATTGAAGGTCGCGTGCATGCCTCGTATCTCGCACGACGCGGCAGGTGCGTCATCGTCCCTGCCCATGCTGCCGCGATCTCGCTTGGTCCGAAGGTGTTCCGGGGACGTTCATCGTCCGGGAAGCTGCCTCGGATCCTGCTGCGTCGCTTCATCTTCGGCAGGAAGGAGAACGAGAATGAGCCGCGGTTTGCCATCGATGACGGCATTGCTGGGCCTTCTGGCGGTTGCGGGCTATCAGCACCGGGATCAGCTGGCACAGATGTTCGGCGGAACGGGGCAGGCCGGCACCGGCAATGCCGATCCCGCGGCTGCTCAGGGCGCCGGCGGCGGCCTGCTCAGTAGCCTGAGCAGCCTGTTCGGCGGTGGTGGCAGCTCCGATCCCTCGGCCGCGCAAGGTGGCGGAATGCTCGGCGGCTTGGGCGGGCTGCTCGGTGGCGCAACGGCCGGCAGCGTCGTCAGCAGCGGCATCAGCGAGCTGATGGAGCATTTCACGCAGAACGGCCACGGCGAAGCAGCCGCTTCCTGGGTGGGAACCGGCGACAACCATCAAATCGCACCCGAACATCTCGAGCAGGCAATCGGCCCTGACGTGCTCGCCACCCTGACGCAGCAGACCGGGCTCTCTCAGGAGGAACTGCTCGCGCGGCTCAGCAAGGAGTTGCCGCACGCGATCGACAAGTACACGCCCGACGGCCAGGTCCCGGCCTGACCGCCCCGGCCGGCCGGCCGGCCGGGCATCACGGTCTGCCAGTGCCGTCAGGACAGGCAGGAAGCCGTATGGAGCCGAGGCAACTGCCGTGCGCCTCGGGCTTCTCGATCTGGGAGAAATTGACGTGCGACGTACATCTCTAGTCGTGGCAGTGAGCGTCTTTGCTTGGGTAGGCCTGGCGAGTACTGCGGACGCAACGAATTGCCGCGACGCGAACGGCAAGTTCATCAAATGCCCGGCGACGACGGCCGCAACAAAGTGCCGTGACATCAAGACCAAGAAGTTCGCCCACTGCGGCACGCCCGGCACCGAGCCAGTACCGGCGAAGTGACCGGCTGCTGACGGCCCAAGAGTGCGGGATCCGCAGCGCTGGTAGACGGGAATCGAGTTGGCGACGGCCACTTGCCGCCGGCAGTCCGGCTGATCCGTACATCCTCTGGACGGAAGCCCGCTGCGATCGTCCGACCGGCGTGAAGGGCAAACAGGTCGAAGGCGGCCTGGTTTTCGTGCCGGGCCGGCGAGGCGCGACCTCGCCGGCCCGGCACATGCTCAGAGCGCGCATGCGCAGAGATGGCTGTTCACTTGAACGCGCCGAACACGTTGAGCGCGCCGTAGATGCCCAGCAGGATGATCGCGATGCTGCTGACCACCAGGGCGGCATCGAACAGGCCGCTGCCATAGATGCGGGGATCGGTCTCGGTCTTGCGCAGGTACCAGCCCGCCACCACCGTGCCGAGCAGGAACACGCCGGTCATCACCCCGCCGATCTGGACCATCAGCACCGGCGACTGGAGGAACAGATAGGCGGCACCCCAGACAATCGGCAGGCCCAGGGTGAAGCCGCGGATCCAGGGGGTGCGCAGGGTGGCGGAATGGTTGGCGGCGCGACAGCCAGGAGCGTCGTCAGCGGCATCAGCGAACTGATGGAGCATTTCACGCAAAACGGCCACGGCGAAGCAGCCGCGTCCTGGGTCGGGACCGGTTCCGATCACGAAATGGCGCCGAACATCTCGCAGACGATCGGCCCCGATGTGCTGGCCATCCTGTCGCAGCAGACCGGGCTCTCGCAGCAAGAACTGCTGGCTCGGCTCAGCCGGAAATTGCCGCATGCGATCGATAAGTACACGCCCGACGGCCACATCCCGACCTGACCGGCAGGCTGTATCGACGCATGGGAACGCTGGTGCCGCTCGGTTCGCCAGCATTCCGTTGGGGATAGGCGACCTTGCCTGCCGACGGCCGCCTGATCGGCCACTGCGGTCACCCATCACGGAGTTTTCCACCGCGAGTGATCGGGCATGGACTGGAGGATTGAACAGGCCATCCGGGTGATGGAGCAGCAGATGGACGAGAATGTCTGTTTCGCGACGCTCGCCCGGCGGCTCGGCCTGTCCACGACGCGGTTCCACCATCTGTTCGCCGCCGAGACCGGAATGCCGCCCGGCGCCTATCTTCGGCGCATCCGGCTGGATGCGGCGGCGATCAGGCTCCGCTGGACGCGCGACACGGTGGGGCAGATCAGCATGCGGCTGGGCTATGCCAGCCAGGCATCATTCACCCAGGCGTTCGTCCGACGGTTTGGCTGCACGCCGCTGCAGTTCCGCCGCCGGTTCCGGGCGAGCCTCACGCCGGAAGGCAAGGTCGCCGCGTTCGGGCCGATCGGTGTGCGGGAGGTCGACGGCTTCGCGCTCCTGACCAAGCGCTATACCGGTGACCTGTACGCGGTGCGCGGCTACTGGCGGGATTTCGAGGACAGCTTGCGCCGGTGCGGCGTGCGCCGGCATGGCGCGCTGTTCATTGGGCTGATGTATGACGACCCGCGCCATACTCCGGTCGAGCAGCTTCGCTACGACTGCGGCGTCACCATTCTCGGCAGGTTTGACCTGGACGAGGACCGGCTGGCGCGGCATGGCCTGCACCTCTTCTCCACTCGCCCCGGCCGCTATGCCTGTCTGCGCTTCACCGGGCCGCGCACGGCGGTGTTCGGCGCCTATCAGAGCCTGTGCGACCACTGGGCGCGCGAGAGCCGCTTCACGGTCACGGACGATCCCGCGCTCGAGGTGCATGCCGTTCCCCGGCACCACATGGATCCGCACGACCTGTCGTTCACGCTGATGCTGGCACTCGAATAGCCGGAACCGGACGCTGATGCCGTGCGACTGACTTCTGGTGCTCGGCGGAGTCCCATTGCAGGAAGCTAGTGGAAAATAGTGGAATTCCGTCGATGTCCACCGGCAGGTGACAAGGGCGGACAAAAACGGCCGGGGCATTGTCGGTAATGCGAAGTCCAGCACTTCAGGGATGCTGGACATGGCTCAGAAAACAGGCCGTCAAGGCGCTCTCACGCGGCGCGGGTTCTATGGGACGTTGGCTGGTGCTGGCGGGGTGATCGCCGGCGCCGGCAGCCTGCTCGCGGCAGCCAGCGCGCCGGCCGCCGCCGCAACCGGCAGGCTGCGCGCCGACGTGGTGGTGGTCGGTGCCGGTTTCTCCGGACTGGCCGCCGCCCTCAAGCTCAACGCGGCCGGCCGCTCCGTCGTCGTGCTGGAGGCACGCGACCGGGTGGGTGGCCGGGTGCTGAACCACCATCTGGGCAGGAACCAGGTGGTCGAGGCGGGCGGCCAGTATATCGGCCCGACCCAGACGCGGATGTTCGAGCTGGCCCGCCAGTTCCGGGTGGGCACCTATCCGACCTACGATCGTGGCCAGGCGGTTTCAGTGCTGAACGGCGTGCGCCGGCAGGGCGGGCTCTACCCGAAGCTGGCGCAGGAACATGCCCGCCTGATGGGCCTGCTGGACCGGATGTCCCGCGAGGTGCCGCTGGAGGCACCCTGGACCGCGCGCCATGCGACCGAATGGGATTCGCTGACCCTGCAGAACTGGCTGGATGCCAACACGACCCACGCCGACGCGAAGGCGATGTTCAGCGCGTATGCGGATCTGTGGGGTGCCGAGCCGCGTGACGTCTCCTTGCTGTTCTGCCTGTTCTACATCGCGGCGGCCGGGACGGAAGGGGTGCCCGGCACGCTGGCCCGCCTCCTGGACGTGAAGGACGGCGCGCAGGAGCGGCGCTTTCATGGCGGCTCGCAGCTCCTGGCGCAGAAGATGGCGGCGCGCCTGGGCGGTCAGCTTCATTTGTCGGCGCCGGCGCGCACCATCCGGCGACACCGCGACGGGCGGGGCGTACGAGTGTTCAGCGACGGCTTCCATGTCGACGCGGAGCGGGTCATCGTCGCGATCCCGCCGGCCCTGGCCGGTGAGATCCGCTATTCGCCCAAGCTGCCGACCCGGCGCGCGCAACTGTTCCAGCGCTTCCCGATGGGCTCGCTCATGAAGGTCAAGGCGTTCTACGAGCGGCCGTTCTGGCGCGAAGCCGGTCTGTCGGGCGTGTCGCTCCTGGGCGACGGGCCGGTGCGGAGCACCTTCGACAACACGCCGCCCAGCGGCAGCCCCGGCATCTTGTTCGGCTTCATAGGCGGCAGTGCGTCACGACGCTGGACGGAACGCGACCCGGCCGAGCGGCGCGCCGCAGTGCTCGCCAACTTCGCCTCGGTGATCGGCCCTCGTGCCCACCAGGCCATCGACTATGTCGAAGTCGACTGGCCGGGCTCCGAATGGAGCCGCGGCGGGCCGGTCGGCTACCTGCCGCCCGGCGTGCTGCTCGACTATGGCGAGGTGCTCCGCCAGCCGGTTGGCCCGATCCACTGGGCCGGCACGGAAACGGCCACCTACTGGAACGGCTACATGGAAGGGGCGGTCCGCTCGGGCGAGCGGGCCGCCGCCGAGGTGCTGGCCGCGCTGCAGAGCTAGCCTGCAGCGCGCCATGACCGGTCTCCTGCCGGTCCTATCGGGGAGGGGGACCGGCCAGGTGTCCGCCCTACTTGAACGCGCCGAACACGTTGAGCGCGCTGTAGATGCCCAGCAGGATGATCGCGATGCTGCTGACCACCAGAGCGGCATTGAACAGGCCGCCGCCATAGATGCGGGGGTCGGTCTCGGTCTTGCGCAGGTACCAGACCGCAACGACCGTGCCGAGCAGGAACACGCCCGTCATCACGCCACCGATCTGGACCATCAGCACCGGCGACTGGATGGTCAGGTAGGCGAGGCCCCAGATGATCGGCAGGGCCACGGTGAAGCCGCGGATCCAGGATGTGCGCGCCTTGGTGTTCTGCCAGTCGAGCACGCCTACTACCGAGAGGAAGTTGACGTACATCCGCGACCAGCTGGGGATCGCCGCCCAGAGGGTCGAGCCCAGCACGGCGAACGAGCCCACCAGGAACAGGATTGCCGCCCATTCGCCCAGCGTGTCCGTGTACATGCGCGACAGGGTGGTGATCATCTCGTTGCCGACCGGCACCAGGCCCTGCGGCTGCAGCACCGCCGCACCCATGATGAAGAAGGCCAGCGTGCCGAAGGTGTAGATCGCCCAGGACACGAACGCGTCCTTGTACATCACCGAGATCCAGCCCTTGGCGCGCCGTTCCCAGGCCTCGCTGCCGTCGTTCGGGCCGACATTGCGGGCATAGCCCTTCTCGATGCACCAGTAGGTGTAGAAGGTCAGCTCGTCCGCACCCACGCCGGTGATGCCGAACATGGCGATGGCAGCACCGATCGTGCCTGCGGGAATGGCGAAGGCCAGACCGCCCAGCACGTCCTCGACGCTGTAGGCAAATGGCGTGAACGGCAGGCCCAGCGCGATCACGATGGTGACGACGGAGAAGATCACCACCAGGAAGACGGCACCCCGCTCGATCAGCGAGTAGCGGCTCGAGTAGAGCAGGGCGATGCTGCCGATCACGGTGACCGCGGTCCAGATCGACAGGGAGGTCATGCCAAGCGGATCGCCACCGATCGGGAACAGGATGCTGAGCGAGGCTGCGGTGCCGCCCAGGACTCCGCCGATCTGCAGGATCTTGGACAGGGCCATCAGCACCCAGAGCAGGTTGATCCAGCCCACCGGGCCCAGCTTGGGCGGCACCTTGTTATAGCCGGTGAGGGCCGGCTGGCCGGTCGAGATCGTCCAGCGTGCCAGCTCCACCTGGACGGCGACCTTCACCAGCGTGGAGAAGATCACGAGCCAGAGCAGGGCGAAGCCCGCGGTGGCACCCAGCGTGGTGGTGGCAATCAGCTCGCCGGAGCCGACGATGGAGGCGGACAGGATCAGGCCCGGGCCCAGATGCTTCAGGCTGTGCCGCCAGCCGACCGGCGGCTCTTGGATGCCTTCCGGAGTCAGATGGTAGGGATCGCTGTCGGGGATCAGATGGGCCGGGGCCGCCACCTTCGGGCGGTCCTTGTTCGGGGAAATGGACAAGAGCGCGCTCCCCTGTTTGTGGCGTCTTCAGCTCGGCCGAAGCCACCTCCCGCGGGGTGGCCGGCGCCGGCTGGCGAGGCTTCAACCAGGAAAGCGAAAGCTTTGCCATCCCTGATCGCTCGCGTGAGCCTGTCCGACTCCCGGGGTGAGGCGGCGGCGCCAGAGGGCCGGGCGACCCTTGGCGAGGGGGCATCGACCGCCTAGAGCAGCCAAGCCATGGCCGACCCATCGCCGTTCCCCCATCCCGACCGCCACCAAGCCATGCTGGCGCGCTACGGCTTCGGGCTGTTCCCCATACCACGCTACCAGGATGCCGCGGTGGGGCCCTGGCGGGTGGCGCGCTACGGGCGCGGGCCGGTGGAGGGCTATCTGCCGGGCCTGGTCCTGGAGCCGGAGCGCCATGTCCTCCACCATGGCCGCATTGCCTGGATGTCGACCAGTCTGATGGAGCTGGAGAGCCACGCCTTCCATGTCCACCAGGCCGCGGGCGTGGTGGTCGTGGCCGGGCTGGGCATGGCGATGTACGCCCATGCCGCGGCCCTCCGGCCGGAGGTGCTGCGGGTCGTGGTGGTCGAGCGGGCAGCGGAGGTCATCGCCGTGGCCGGTGCCGCCGCAGGGATGGACTACTGGCCCAGGCAGGACAAGGTCGTGGTCATCCAGGCCGATGCGCTGGGCAGCGAGCTGGCGGACCTCGTGCTGGATGCCACCGGCGGGCGCCGGCCGGACTATCTCTACGCTGACATCTGGCCAGAGCTGGCAGCACCGCAGGCGCCGGGCGAGACGGCCGGAATGGTCCGGGCCCTGCAGCCGAAGGCGGCCGGCTGGTGGGGGCAGGAACTGTCGTTCGGCCGCTGGTGCCAGGAACGCGCCCAGGCAATGGAGCCGGCAGCACTCCAGGCCTATGCGCGGGAAATGGGCGTCCCGATCCCGGTCAGTGCCGGCTATGCCGCGTTCTGCCGGGACGTGGCTGCCGCCCGGCTGCCGCGACGCCCCCTATCCGGGCGGACGTCCGGCTGGCGGCGGCTGTGGGGGAGGCTCCGGGGCGCCGGAGGCGGCTGAGCCGGCTCAGCCGAACTGGGGGTCGACTGGGACGCGGTAGGCCGCCACCAGCCGGTTGGTCTCATTCGCCATCCCGACCACCGCCACCAGTTCGCCGAACATCTCGGGCGTCATGCCGGCCTTGGCCGCGGCAGCGGAATGGGAAGCGATGCAGTACTCGCAGCCATTGGTGACGCTCACCGCGATGTAGATCAGTTCCTTCACGAGCGGCGGCAGGGCGCCCTCGGCCATCACCTCCTTGATGCTTTCCCAGGTGCGGGCGAGCGTCTTC
>NZ_WUJP01000326.1 GCF_009806515.1 Geminicoccus flavidas
GGGTCGTTGGCCAGGTATTTCCAGAAGTTGTTGACGTCCGGAACGTTCCGGGTCGTCATGATCTCGTCATAAACGAGACGGGCCTGCGGACTGGCGTCCGCATATTCGATCGGGCCGGGATGCGGCATGGCGAACTCCTCGGTGGCTCGGCCGGGGTACGAACGCCGGCCCTGGCCGTTCTAGCGGCGGTGCCTGCCGCTTGGGAGTGGTGCCCGGCTCGCCAGCCCGGAGGAGATGCTTGGTGAAGTTGTCGCAGGCGGGCCTGTTCACCCTGCCGTTTGCCACCGTGATGTGCCTGCTGGTGCTGGCGAGCGTAGGGCAGGATCTGCTGATCTACTTTTCCCATGGCGGCCAGGTCAGCCGCGAGCAGTGGGTAAAGAAAACGAAATGGCTGCTCGAGACCAACAGCGAGCTCAGCTTCTACAGCTGGGCATCGGCCGCGATCATCTTCCTGAACGCCGCCCTGCTGTTCATGATAGCACTGGTGAGCCGACGGCGGTTCTGGGGGTGGCTGATCCTGTCGGCGATCTTCGTCTTGCTCTCGGCGGACGAGGCCATGTCGTTCCATGAGCGGCTGGTGAACGTGATCCAGTCGCGCTGGGCGCTGGGCGGGGTGTTCCACTTCGCCTGGGTGATCCCGGGCATGATCTTCTGCGCCGTGGTGGGCCTGTCCTACATCTCCTTCCTCCTGGCGCTGCCGCGCCGCACCGCCCTGCTGATGCTCCTGTCGGGCGTCATCTTCGTGGCCGGGGCGATCGGAATCGAGATGATCGGCGGGAGCTTCGCCGCGGAGACGGGCACCTTCACCATGACCTACCAGATGCTGACCAACCTTGAGGAGGCGCTGGAGGGGCTGGGCATGGTGCTGTTCCTCTACACGCTGGTGGAACACGCGGTGGCGCTGGGGGCGCTCTCGCTTCGGCCGAAGGGGGATGCGGAAGGCTAGCCGGGAGCGTCAGGGGGCCAGGGACGGGGCGCCCTGAAACCGGCCATGGTGCAGGTCGTCCAGCGCCTCTCGCGCTCCAGCGGATAGACGGTCATGGTGGTGCGCACGCCCGGACCCGCAGGGGATCCGGGCGTTCCGCCAGCACCAGAGGCCGCCCGATCTCGTGCAGGACCGTCGCGCGTGCCGGGACGGCCGCCAGATGCAGACGCGCCGGCAGCAGGTTCAGGCGACGAAGTCCTCCGGGCGCAGGTCGGTGACGCCCTGCAGGTTCAGGACGATCGGAGCTTCGACATGGAAGCCCGGCCGGCCGACGGAAGCCACCGTGATCAGCGCCACCCCCAGATCGATCGCAAGTGTCTCGTCGGCAAGGCTCACCCCGGCGTCGCGCGCATCGATCATGCCGTCCCGGTTGCTGTCGAGCGCGGCAAAGCCGAGCGTTTCCAGGCCCAGATCGTCGACGATGGCGAAGTTCAAGGCGCCGATCCGGTCGCTGCCATGGGTGAAGTCGGTGATCGTGGTCTGCCCGCCGCCGGCGAACTCCTGG
>NZ_WUJP01000282.1 GCF_009806515.1 Geminicoccus flavidas
ACCGCTCCCGGATCACCATCATCGGCGCCGTGCCGCGCAAGGACGGCAGGCCCGACCCGGCCGGCCTGTCGGTCCCGCTGCGCCGTCGTGATGGCACGCAAGCCGCGTGGTGCGTGGCCATGCCCTATCTGCGCCCGGGCGACCTGCCGGAGCCAGAAGATGGCGAAAGCGGCATCGCCCGGCTGCACCGCCTGGCGATCGCCCATGCCGATGCGGCGCGCGGCGGCCTGCCGCTGGTCGTCACCGGGCATCTGCACGTCACCGGCGGCGAGATCTCCGAGCTCAGCGAGCGCCGGGTGGTGATCGGCGGCGAGGAGACCGTACCGGTCTCGATCTATCCGCCGCACGCGGCCTATGTGGCACTCGGCCATCTCCACCGGCCGCAGCGCCTCAAAGGCCCCACCGAGATCCGCTATGCCGGCTCGCCCTTTCCCCTGTCGGTCACCGAGCGCCACTACCGGCACGGCATCCTGCTGGTGGAACTGGATGCGGAGGGCCGCTCCCGAGTCGAGCCGGTCCAAGCCCCGCGCCTCGTCCCGTTCCTGCGGATACCTGCCCAGGGTGCCGCACCCTTGGAGGCGATCGAAGCCGAGCTCCAGGCCCTGGCCCTGGATGATCCGGGCCGCGAGCGCCGGCCGTTCCTGGAGGTGGTGGTCCGCCTGGACGGGCCGCAGCCCGACCTGCGCCGCCGGATCGACCAGGCGCTCCAGGGCAAACCGGTGCGCCTGGTCCGGATCGGCCGGGAAGCCCCGGCGACCGCGGTGGGCCAGCAGGTGGCGGCGGCGCGCGAACTGGCCGAACTCGCCGAGACCGACGTGTTCGCCGAGCTGCATCGCGCCGAGCATGGCGGCCAGGACCCGGCCCCCGACCTGCTCCAGGCGTTCAAGGAACTGCTGGCGCAAGTGCAGCAGGCGGAAGGAGCATCCCGATGAGGATCCGCGCCATCCGCGGCCAGAACCTGACCAGCCTGGTCGGCCCCTTCGAGCTGGACTTCGAGGCCGAGCCCCTGCGCAGTGCCGGCATCTTCGCGATCTCCGGGCCGACCGGGGCCGGCAAGTCGACCCTCCTGGACGCAATGTGCCTGGCCCTGTTCGATCGCCTGCCGCGCTTCGACCATGCCGACCGGGAGAAGATTGGCGAGCGCGAGGGCGAGCAGGTCCAGTACAACGATGTCCGCCACGTGCTGCGCCACGGTGCGGCCGAGGCCTTCGCCGAGGTGGATTTCGCCGGCCAGGACGGCCGCGACTATCGCTCCCGCTGGCAGCTCCGCCGGGCGCGCGGCCGCTCGGACGGACGGCTGCAGGCGCAGAGCATCACGCTCACCGACCTCGCGACCGGCCAGGTGATCGGCGACAAGAAGATCGAGACGCTGGCCGAGATCGAGCGCCGGGTGGGCCTGAGCTTCGACCAGTTCCGCCGCGCGGTCCTGCTGGCCCAGGGCGATTTCGACACCTTTATCCGCGCCAACGCCAAGGAGCGTGCCGAGCTCCTGGAGCGGATCACCGGCACCTTCATCTATGCCGAGCTGTCCAGGGCGGCGTTCCAGCGCAAGAAGCAGGAGGAGCAGGCGTTGGCCCTGCTGGATGAGCGGATCGCCGGTGCCGTGCCGCTGCCGCCCGAGGAGCGTCAGGCGGCCGAGGCGGCCGAGGCGGCGGCTAAGGCAGTGCTGGATGAGCTTGACCAGACGCGGGCCGGGCTGGAGCGGGAGCGGGCCTGGCACGAGCAGGATGCCAAGCTGGCAGCGCATCTGGCCGAGGCGGAAGCAGCGGCCGCCCAGGCTCAGGCCGCCCATGCTGCCGATGATGGCGCACGGGCGGCCCTGGCTCTCCACGAACGGGCGCTGACGGTACGGCCGCAGTTTGACGAGCGGGCGCGGTGCGCCCGCGAGCTGGCCGAACTGGCGGCACGGGAGCAGCCAGCCGCCAAGGCATGCTACGCCGCGACGGCCGAAGCGGAAGCAGCCGGGGCGGCCAGCAGGGACGCCGCTGAGCTGCTGGCCGACGTGCAGCGTGAAGCCGACCGGCTGGCACCGCTGCTGGCCGAGGCGCGCGCCATGGACGTGCGGCTGGAACGGGCGGAAGCGGCGGTCGCTGCCGCGGAGACCGAACAGGCCCGCCGCCTGGCCGAGCGGACCGAGGCCGAAGCGGCGCTCCAGCGCCTGAACGCCGCCCATGCCGAGGCGACCGCCGCGCTGGCGGAGCATCGCGCCTGGCTGGACGCGCATCCCGGCCTCCACCTGCTGGCCGGCCGGATCGGTCCGGTCCTGCAGGATCTGGCAGCCGCCACGGAACATGACCGGCGGCTGGCCGAGCTTGCGGAACGCAAGGCCGAACTGGCTAGGCAGCGCCAGGTCCTGGCCGAGGCGAGTGCGGGGCGGATGGCGGAACTCGCCGAACTGCGCCGTGCGGTCCAGGCCGACACTGCCGCAATCGCAGGCCTTCAGGCCGAGATCTCCGCCATCGACCGGCCGGCGGTACAGGAACGGCTGGATCGCTGCCGCCAGCTCCGCTCGGCACTGGAGGCCCTTGAGCAGGCCGATGGCGAGGCTAAGCGGATCGCGGCGACTCTGGCCGAGCTGGGCGACGAACTGGCCAAGCTCGAAGCGAGCGCCACCCATGCGGCCGGCGAGCAGTCCCTGGCCGAGGCGGCACTGCCGGCGGCGCGCGCCCGGCTGGACGAGGCGCGGCGCGGCCTGGACCTGTCCGAGGCCGCTGCCGGCGATGCGGCCAGGCATCTGCGCCTGCAGCTCCAGCCCGGTCAGCCTTGCCCGGTCTGCGGCGCCACCGAACATGCCGCGGCCCCGGCCGACCAGGTGCTGGCCGAGCGCGTGCTCGCGGACCGCCAGCGGGTCGCGGAGCTGGAGGAAGCCTCCCAGGCACTGCAGCGCCGTTCGGTGGAAGCGGCGACCCTGATGCGCGCCTGCGCTGACCAGCGCCCGCAGCTCGAGCGCCAGCAGGCAGCGGCCCGGGCCGAACAGGCCCGCTGGCAGGAACGCCGCGACGCCGCCCTGGCCGACCTCACGCGGCATGGCGAAGGCCTGCTTCCAGAGCACCCGGGCCAGGATCCGGCGCGCCATCTGGACCAGGTCGAGCAGCTGACTCGCGAGGCCTCGGCGCAGCTGGCGCACCTCGCCGAACTCGAGGCCCGCCTCGGCCGGGCGCAATCGGCCCTGGCGGAGCGACGCGACCGGCTGGACGGCCTCGCCGCTGCCGGCGACCAAGCGGCGGAGCAGGAGCGGGACCTGGCACTGGAGGCAGAGCGCTCAGCCGAACGCCTGCGCGCGACCGAGGCGGAGCGCGCCGCCGTGCTGGCACGCCTGGCCGAGCTGCTGGATGGTCCCTGCGTCGCATGGCGCGACCAGTACGGCCAGGATGCGCAGGCGCTGGCGGGGCAGTGCCGCGAGCTGGCGGCTGCCTGGACAGCCCGGACCGAGGCGCTCGAAGCGTGCCGCGCCAAGATCGGCGAGTTCGGGGAGCAGCAGGGTGCCGCCCGCACCACGCTCGCGCATCGGCAGCGCGAACTGCAGGAAGCGGAGAGCGTGGCCGCACGCTGCCAGCAGGAATGGCAGGCCCTGCGTGACGCGCGCGCGCGGCTGCTCGACGGGGCCGCGGACGCGGCCGAGCAGGCCATGCAGGCGCGTCTGGCGAGGGCCCAGGCCGCCCACGCCCAGGCCGGTACTGCCCTGGTCGTGGCGGAGCGGACGCTGGCGGTGGCGAAGGAGAATGTCGCGGCCGCAGGGCGTGCCCACGCGGCCGGGAAGGTCGCAGCGGCGGAAGCGGAACGGCGGCTGGCGGACGCCCTTGCCGAACTCGGGCTGGAGCTGGCGGATGCCGAGGCGGCCTTCGCCCGCCCGGAGGGTTGGGCGGAAGCCGAGCGGGCGCGACTCCAGGGCTTGGCCAATGCCCTGGAGGAGCAGCGGGTCACCTGCCGGGAGCGGCAGCGTATCCTGGAGGAGCATCGCGCGTCAGGAATCCCGGCCCGGGCGGTCGAAACCATCCAGGAAGCCCTGGCCGAGCTGGCCGGACGGCGCGAGGCGGCCGAGGCCATCCACCGCGAGCGGCTCGCCGTGCTGATCAATGACGACCGGATCGGCAAGGGCCAGCTCCAGCTCATCGCCGAGCGGGAAGCGCGCCGTCGCCAGGCCGATGTCTGGTTGCGCTTGGCCAGCCTGATCGGCTCGGCGGACGGCGCCAAGTTCCGCCGCTTCGCCCAGAACCTGACTCTGGTGCAGCTCCTGCATCTGGCCAACCTCCATCTGGCCGAGCTGCACCCGCGCTACGAGCTGCAGCGCGCCCCTGGCGGCGACCTGGTCCTGCAGGTGGTCGACCGGTTCATGGCCGACGAGGTGCGCGGCGTGCACAGCCTGTCCGGCGGCGAGCGCTTCCTGGTGAGCCTGGCCCTGGCGCTGGGCCTGGCCAGCCTGTCGTCCGGCCAGGGCATCCGCGTCGAGAGCCTGTTCATCGATGAGGGGTTCGGCGCGCTCGACGCGCAGAGCCTGGGCATGGCGCTCTCGGTGCTGGAGCGGCTGCAGGCCACCGGCCGCCGGGTCGGCGTGATCAGCCATGTCGAGGAGATGAAGGAGCGGATCGCGGTACGGGTCGAGGTGACGCCACAAGGCAGCGGCCGCAGCACGCTGACGGTCACCTCGTCCTGATCCGGCAAGCGGTTGGGAACACTTGCCTGGATCTGCTATGCTGGCCATCCATTCCGTGCCGGATGGCCAGATGTCGCTGCCCCCGCAAATCCCGAATCTGCACGAACGAACCCGAGCAGCATCCCCGATCGGCCAGGCGAACTCGGACCCCGTGTGCGACCCTTCCGTCATTCCCCGGCTCGTTGGGGGGATCAACACGTGGCCGCCTGCACCGGCAGATCGCTCGCCTGCGCGGGGGATGACAGAGCGAGGGCAGGCACTTCTTTGCTCTAGGCACACGACTTCACGAACGAACCCGAGGCTCCTCCACCGGCCGGCTCGTCCCGCTACATTTTGCACGAACGAACCCGAGGCCGGCCGCTCAGGCGGCCGCGGCCATCCCGTCGGGGGCCACTAGTTGCAGGCTGCGCCGGC
>NZ_WUJP01000327.1 GCF_009806515.1 Geminicoccus flavidas
TTGCCGCCGGAATAGTCCATGGTGAGCGTGTCGGCGCCCTCGCCGAAGGTGATGGTGGCGTTCAGGCTCGCCGAGCCCAGCAGGCTCACCCGGTCGTCGCCGCTGCCGGTGTTGATCGTGTCGTCGCTGTAGGCGGTGACGACATCGTCGCCGAAATCGCCGAACAGGACGTTGGTGCCGCCGCCGGCATCCAGATAATCGTTGCCGATGCCGCCATGGAGCGTGTCGTCGCCCAGGCCGCCGCGCAGGTCGTCCTGGCCGTCGCCACCCAGCAGCAGGTCGTCGCCCGCGTCGCCGTTCAGCAGGTCGTCGCCGTCGTCGCCCTTGAGCACGTCATCGCCCGCAACGCCGACCAGCCGGTCGTTGCCGATCCGCCCACGCAGGTCGTCATCGCCCTCGCCGCCGTCCAGGGTGTCATCGCCGTCATTGCCGTTCAGCAGGTCGTTGCCGATGCCGCCATCCAGCAGGTCGTTGCCTAGCCCACCAAAGATGCGGTCGTCGCCCTCCTGTCCGAGCAGGTGATCGTCCCCGCCCTCACCATAGAGTGCATCGTCACCTTCAGCGCCGGTCAGCCGATCGTCGCCGAGGCGACCATAGATGGTGTCCTTGGACGGCGTGCCGACGAGATCGTCGTTTCCAGACGTACCGATGATCGTGGCCATGATTCGTCTCCAGCATCACACGGGCGGATCCAGGCAGACCGGCAGCATGTGATCGTTGAACTCGGTCCAGCTGGTGCCGGAATATAGCTTGCCGGACGCATTATAGTAGCGGCCCGAGTTGTTGGCGTTGTCCTGGCTGAAGGTTGGCACGGCGTGGGGGTTGCAGGGCCACACCTGGGGGATCCTGATCTCCGGGCGGCGCGTCCCAGTGGCGGTCTGGCCGGGCATCAATGCCCGGCCCTGGCTGGTGTCGAGCGTGTTGTCGGACTTGGTGCGCAGCAGGTTGAGGTAGCGGTGCGGGTTCTTCTGCAACTGCATAGCATAGGCCGAGCCGCTCTCGGCGGCGAGCTCGATCACGTAGCGATAGCGGCTCTCCAGGCGCAGGCTCGGGCTGATGGTGAGCCGGCCATAGCGGATGTTGGGCACGGCCTGCTCGAACTGGGTGAGCGTGGGCGAGGTGCGGCTGGTCAGGTTGGAGGGCGTGATGGTGAGCGTGGTGCCGGGCACCACGTTCTGGCCGAACGCCACGAAGGTATCGAGCGGGAAGGCCTTGAACGGGCCACCATTGCTGCCGGTGCCGACCCGGAACACGTCGCTGCCGCTCGCGGTTGCGGGTGGCCAGACCTGGGTGAAGGGCGAGACGGTCCGGCCCGACGTGCTGGACACGCGCAGGATGCGCACGCCCAAGCGCCGGTTTTGGGTGTAGCCGGACAGGCTGGTCCAGCGCCAGGCATGGACGGAAATCACGTCGACGGTCTCGCCGCCAAAGTCGGCGGGCGGGGTCAGGACTTGGCGCAGGCGGCGGGTGCCGTAGAGCAGGAGGGCCGGGCCGCGGCTGGCGTCGGCCGGCGGCGTGCCGGAGGGGTTAGTAGGATTCTCGTCGAACAGGCCGCCGCTCGGATTGCCGCCGGTATAGCGCCCCCGGTAGTACCAGGGCTGGCCGTACCAGGTGCCGTCCTCATAGCCCAGCATGTAGAACGGGGTCATGCCGCGGGCGCCACCGGCGGTCTGGTTGGTGCTGGGCTGCTGGGTGCCGGGCAGGTACTCGCGCACCGCGAGCAGCCGGTCCATGGGCGATCTTGAGGCTTCCTGCCCCGGATGGGCCGCCGCGGCCGAAAACGCGTTGTTGTCGAACGAGAAATTGACCGTGGGATCAGGGGCGGTGTTGACGAACTCCGCCAGGATCCACTCGCCCTCCGTCACGTTCCAGGGGCCGCCATTGGCGGCCAGGACGTCGATGTAGACGAAGGCGGTGCCGGAATAATACGAGACGCCGTTCAGCGGCTGGACCCGGTTCATCCAGGCCTGGACATGGAGGCCGCCCACCAGCTCCGGGCTGTCGATCGGACCAGCGACCGGCGAGCCCTCCGGATTCCAGCCGTCGAAGCCGTTCACGTGCCGGCCGGGATAGTAACCTTCCTCCCCGCCGGTCACCACGCCGGCGGCGAGCTGCGCGCCCTTGGGCTGGGTCCAGTCGGTGCAGCGGTAGAACTTGACCAAGTATCGGCCGAAATTGCCCCCGCAATGCGCGTCATCGGGCTCGGCATGCTTGCGGGCGCCCTGGGTTTGCCACAGGAAGCGCCGGACCGTGCCGCTCTTGGCTACCTGAAACGAGAAATAATGCCCGGCCGGCCAGCGGATGTTGGCTTGGGTCGAGGCATAGATCGGGCAGCCGATCAGCCGGTATTCAGGAAGTACCATGGTGGGATGCCCTCGTGCGGCTCGACCGGTTCAGCGCCTGCGACCACGCCCGGTCCGCCAGGGCGGCCGTTCCTTGGTCCAGGTCCGCGGCAACGGCGGCAAGTCGCCGTCATAGGCCGGGATCTCGTAGCGCGGGATTAGGTCCGAGGCTTGCGCAGCGACGGGCGGCCCCAGCAGGCTGGCGGCGGCCGCAAATGCTCCTGCCCGAAGGACGCCGCGTCGCGTGATGCCGAGCGCACGTCGCGCCGGCAGGCCGCGCCGGTGGAACATGGCTGATCCTCCAATGCCAATATGCAGGCCCGCCCATGTTCTCGGGCGAACATGACGAACATTCGGCATGTCGTCAAATGTCCCGGCGAGATTGTTGCAAGCATTGCGCTTGGTCAACTGAATTAAGTTCAACAACTTATTGGGCGTATTGGTTGGGAGAAAGTCGCGGATCCTGCCGGACATCGAGAAGATTGCTAAAATTGGGGTGACGTTGCTGCTGGCCGGCTCCCCGCGGCGGTGACGTGTTCGGATCGGCTCGACGAAGCCAGTTCCGTTCCGGGCCAGGAAGCCGCTCTGGCCGGACTGAACCCGGTCCTACGGCCTGCCGGATCCGGCCTGGTCGACCGCGGCAGGACCGTGACAGTTGCCGCGCATGATCTTGGCTCGGCCGCTGGTCCCGAAGTCGCAGCGGGGTTGTGGTCATGACGCGCCGGCATCACCAGATGACGAGGTGTGCGCGGCCCTGGATAGCCGGCCGCGCCGTGCGGGATCATTGCCCAGCAGGCCGGACCATCCGTCGGGAACGGATGGCCGCCCGTCCGGAGGAACGTCATGTCCAGAACCATGACCGTGCTGGCAGCCGGCCTCGCCTGCCTGGCCTCGCCCGCGCTGGCGGCCGGCCCCTATGTCGCGGAGCGGCCGCAGGCCCATCTGGGCCGGGTGGTCGGGCCCGGGCATTGCGTCGACTTCGTGAAGGCGGCAGCCGGCGTGCCGCGCACCGCGGAGTGGCGGCCGGGTGCGGTGGTCCACGGCAATACCGGCCTGCCGCCGGGCGTCGCGATCGCCACCTTTGAGCGGGACGGCAGCTATACGAGCCGCACCGGCAACCATGCCGCCATCTATATCGGGCAGGACCATCGCGGGATCTGGGTCTACGACCAGTGGCGCGGCCAGCCGGTGCACAAGCGGCTGATCCGCCTTGCCGGCGGGCTGGGCAGCAAGAGCGGCAGCAAGAGCAACGACGCCAGCCGCTACCGGGTGATCAACTGAGCTTCGGCGTGCCGCCGCTGCGCTCCTCGGCGCGCAGGTTCGGCGGATGCACCACCGTCGGCCGGGCGGGGGCGATCGGGCCGGGCCTGGCGGGCGGGTCCATGGTCTGGGCGAGGAAACTGGCAAGGGTGCGGAGCCGGCGCACGTGGAGGCTGTCGGCGAGGGTCGCCAGATGGCGGAT
>NZ_WUJP01000328.1 GCF_009806515.1 Geminicoccus flavidas
CACCACCTCGTCGGGCGGCACCGGGTCGAACAGGGCGGGCGCCAGGAAGGCGCGGCCAGCCACCGTCTCGCCCATGGCCAGAAGTGCATGGATGTCGGACAAGTTGCGCTCGCGCAGGGCCAGGTAGCGGGCAGGTCCAGCCGCTACCAGCAACTGGGCACGCGCGATCCAGTCCATGATCTGGAACAGGTTGTAGGGCGTGCCGACATAGAGGCTGAGCGGGTTCTCCGTGGCGAGGTTCTGCGCGTCGTCGATCTCGTAGGCGGCCAGCCGGAAGCGGATGCCGGCATCGATCCCGTCGATCAGGTCGAGCGGGAACTCCCGGGCGATCCGGTCGCCCTCTGGCACGATCCGCTTCAGCCGGAAGCTGGGCGGCAGCCGGTCGACCAGCGCGCTCAGGCCGAGAGAGGGGAACATGCCCATCAGGAACGCCGCCAGCAGCACCAGGGCCGCGGCCAGTTCCAGCCCGGTGCCGGCGGCGACGACGTGGCGGAACACGCCGGCGACCAGGCAGGTCAGCAGCAGATGGACCGAGACCCGCAGCCAGTCGAGCGGCGACAGGTCGAAGTTGGCGACCCGCAGGATCAGGTAGTTGATCGACCAGACATAGGCGCCGAGAAAGGCTGCCCCCACCACCAGTGCCGTCACGGTGCGGTACGCGGCGGCCTCCGGCGAGCCGGCGGCGGCATCGGACAGGCCCTGGAGCAGGATGCCCGAATCGACCGCAATGCTGCGGCCGATGCCCAGCAGGAGGTAGAAGCCGGCCAGGCACAGCAGCACGAAGCTGGCGCTGGATACGGCATAGGCCAGCCCCTCGCGCACGGCACGGTAGAGGTTCGCCCGAGCGTCCGGCCGGCCATCCGGGCCCAGCATCACGGTGGGTGCATAGCGAGCCCGCACCAGTGCCAGGAGCGGTACCTCGACCTGCTGGTGGTCGGGCATCGCCCGGCGTGCCGCGGCCTCCAGGTTGTCCAGGATGGCCAGGCGGCGCTGGCGCACGCTGCCCCGGCCGAAGAACACCGCCAGCGGCAGGAACAGGGCCAGCATGGCGATGATGCACCACTCGACCAGGGAGAAGCCGATCCAGACGGGCATGGCATGGATGTCCGGGGCGGGGGTTCCGGGCCACGGTCGGCTCAGATGGAAGCGAGCCTGTCGAGGAAGCGGCCGTCGATCCCGCCCGGGCCCAGGCCGTGGTCCTGGCGGAACCGGGCGACCGCGGCCAAAGTGCGCGGGCCGACTTGGCCGTCGGCGGCACCGAGCTCCGCATAGCCCTGCTGCTGCAGGGCGCGCTGGAGCCGGAGCACGGCCGGGACGTCCAGCAGCATCTCGGCGGGCGGGCCGGCCAGGACGCGGCGGACCTTGTCCAGCCAGGCCTGGCGGTCCTCCAGCCCGTGCAGCGTGGCATGGAGGTGGCGGGTGACCGCCTCGAACCGGCCGGCATCGGCCAGCTCGTTCAGCCCGCGCCATGTCCAGAACGCGGCGGCACAATGCAGCGCATGGTCGGGATGGCAGGCCAGGTCCGGCTGGGATTCCAAAGGCAGGCCGGTGAGCCGGCCGATCTCGCGATAGGTCTCGCGGCCGGTCAGCCGGACATAGCCGCGGCCGCGATAGCGGTAGCCGTCGCCGCTGGCCTCGTCGCCATTGCCCATCCGGCCGCCAAAGACCCGGTTGGCCAGTCGCTCCGGTGCTGCGGCACAGGCCTGCGCCTCCTCCAGCGTCCGGAAATGGCCAGGGAATACGGCCAGCAGCCGCCTGGCCTCGTAGTGGAGATTCTCCTCCAGCATGGCGAGCCCACCGGATTCATGGCCGAGCTGGGCCAGGAAGAACTCGCGGCGCCACGGGTGGGCGTCCAGGCCGTAGTAATCGGCCAGTGCCGGCCAGTGGCGGACGAAGGCCTGGCGGTGTTCTGCCCTGGCGCTGGGGAACAGCACATCGACCAGAGCGGGGCCGAGCGCGGCTGGAGCCGGCGGCACCATGCGAGAAGGGGCGTGCGGGCGGGGTGGCAGGGAAGCGATCGCCATGACGGTACCCCTGTTGCTGCGACATGGACGTCCGGCCTGCTGCGGGACGACGGCATCATGCAAAGGCAAGCAGACAACAGGCCTACCGAACGATGACTATTGCCGGGTGTCGGGAAGATGTGAAGAACAGGCCTGGAGGAACCGGCGTCAGAATAGTCCGTCATCCTGGGCCGGTTGGCAAGTGATTTGCGACATAGGCCCAGTGGGAGGCTGCCGGTGGCAGGCGCGGATCACCCGGTCGAACCAGAAGCGGTGCAGGAGCGGGCCCAGCAGGCTGTGCAGCCAGGCGAGCGTGGTCATCTCCCAGCCGGGAGCGATCACGAACCGGTTCCTGCGGATGCCGCGCAGGATCGCTCGGGCCACCGCATCGGCCGGCTGGACTCTTGCGCCAGTGGCGATCCGGCTGGTCGCGAGAGGCCGCAGGCGGCGCTCCGCGTGGAGCTGCGGCGTGTCGGTATCGGGCGGGAACACCACGGAGACCCCGATCCCCTCAGGCGCCAGCTCGCTGCGCAGCGCCTCGGCCAGGCCCCGCACCGCGAACTTGGTCGGGGCATAGGCGGCATAGCCGTAGAGGCCGAGCAGGCCGGCGCCGGAGGAGATCAGCACGATTCGCGGGGCGCGCGCCAGCCGCAGCGCCGGCAGGGCCGCGCGCACCAGATAGAGGCTGCCCAGATAGTTCACCGCCATGGTCCGGGTGAACGCGGCATCCTCCAGCTCGGCGAAGTGGCCGGGCACCACCATGCCCGCGGCGGCGATCAGCAGGGATGGCGGGCCCAGGGCTGCCACGGCATCCTGCACGGCACTGGCCAGTGCCGGCTGGTCGGCGACGTCGACCGAGCGGATCCGGACGGTCATGGCGCCGTCGGCTGCCAGGAGCTCGGCGGCTTCTGCCAGGCGGTCCCGGTCACGGGCAAGGAGCGAGAGGCGCCAGCCGCTGCCGGCCAGTTGCCGCGCGATGGCGAGGCCGATGCCGCTGGAGCCACCACTGATGATGGCGTGGCCGCTCATGCGGCACGGGGCCGGTGCAGCCGGCTCTGCCAGGCCCGCGCCAACTTTTCCACCGTACCGGCCAGTTGTGCTGGCTGGTGGTGGAGGGTCACGAAGAAGCGCAGCCGTGCGGCATCGGGGGGAACGGCCGGCGGCAGGACCGGCGGCACGTGCAGCCCGCTCGCCGCCAGCTCGCCAGCCAGCGCCATGCAGGCTTCCGAGTCGCCCACCACCAGCGAAGCGATCGGCGAGCCGGGATCGCCGGTGAGCGGCAGGCCGTGGGCATCGGCCAGGCGGCGGAACAGCAGGACCCGTTCGTGCAGTTCCGCTGCCCGCCCAGGCTCGCGTTCCAGCACACCCAGTGCCGCCAGGGCTGCCGCGGTTTCGGCGGGAGGCAGGCCGACGCTGAAGATGAAGCCGGGTGCCAGGTAGCGCAGATACTCGATCAGACCGGCATCGCCGGCCAGATAGCCGCCGCAGCTCGCCAGCGCCTTGCTGAGCGTACCCATGTGGATGTCGACGGCAGTGGCCGGCAGTCCCGCCTGCTCGATGATGCCCCGTCCGGTGGCACCCAACGTGCCCAGCGAGTGGGCCTCGTCCACCATCAGCAGCAGGTCGTGGCGCTGGCAGGCCTCTCTGGCTGCCGCCAAATCCAGCACGAGGCCGTCCATGCTGTAGAGGCCCTCGGCCACCAGCAGGCCGCGCCGATGACTGGGGCGGACCGGCCGCAGGGCCCGGTCGAGCGCCCCCCAATCCTGGCAGGGGTAGCAGAGCTGCGTGGCGCCGGATAGGCGGGCGCCGGTCAGGATGCTGTTATGGGCACCGGTGTCGTGCACTACGAGGTCGGGCGTGCCGAACAGATGGTCGATCACCGTGACGTTGGTGAGGTAGCCGCTGACCAGGACCAGGCAGTCGGCGGTGCCAAGAAAGGCGGCCAAGCACCGCTCGAGCTCGGCATGCAGGCCGATCTGCCCGGACACGATCCGGCTGGCCGAGACCGAGGTGCCGTAGCGGTCGATCGCGGCCTTGGCGGCGGCGCGCACGGCAGGGTGGGCCGAAAGGGCCAGATAGTCATAGCCGCTGAAGTCGATGGCGGGAGTGCCCGGGCGCTCGCGGAACAGCAGGTCGAGCATGCCTTGCCGGGCCGCGGAGGCCAGCCGCCGCCGCAACCGCCGGTAGCCGGCGAAGCGGTCGACGATGCTGGCCTCCTGGGGGGCCGGATTAGGCCAGCCCGGCACGGCGCCGGCGGACCAGATGGAGTCCTAGAACGGCGATGAGCAGGCCGCCGCCCAGTGCCGCCGCCCCGAGCGGCAGCGCGGCCGGCGAGCCGGTGCCCTCGCGCGCCGCATCGACCACGCCCCAGTCCTCGGCGATCGTGCGGGTCCATTCCGGCCCGATCAGCGTGTAGATGCCGCGCACGGGCGCGAACATCGCCTGGTAGATCCCGGCCTGGGCATGGGCCGAGACGTAGCCGTCCAGGAACCAGTCGCTATGGGCGGACGCGACCACGCCGTCCACCACGATGCTGCCCTGCATGGTCAGCGGGTTGAAGGCGCCGGTGGCGGCCTCGCGGGCCGCGGTAGCGACCGTGCCGATCCGCATCTGGCCGTCCTCGCTCAAGTACCAGACGCGGTCGCCTGCGTGCACCTCGTCGGCACCGACGATCAGCCGGCTGTCCCAGGCGGAGCCGTCCCTGGCGGTCGGGATGAAGTGGCGGGGCGAAAGCACCAGGCTGCGGCCGGAATCGAGTGTCAGGCGGACATAGGTCTGGGTGATGGTCGCGTCCTGGTGGGTCAGCAGATAGACGTCCTCGAAGCCCAGCGTGCCGTCGGCATGGACCACCTGGACCCGGTCGCCGACCCGGACGTCGGCCACCGGCTTGCGATCGCCGGATTCGGTGACGACCGTGGCGTCGCCCGGGAAGCAGCTGAGGCTCGGCTCGCAATAAGGCTCGCAGTCGCCGTCCTCGTCGCAGGACTGCGCGCAGATGGGTGTGCTGCCGCTGCAGCAGACATAGCCTGGAACACTGCCCTCGCAGAACGTGGAGCCGGCAGGGCAGTAGGAGAAGTCGAGCCTGGGTGATGTGCGCGGCTGCATCTCCCTATCGAGATCGTAGGCAGCGGCGCAGGTATCCAGGTCCAGGCGCGTGAGCCCGGTAGACCGGCCGAAGGCACGGTCGAGGGCGGCCAGCGTGCCGGCTTCCGTGTAGGTGGGCGAGCCGGCGCGCCGGTCCAGCGTCCGCAGGACATCGACCGCGCCCCTGCTGGGCGTGCCGGCTGCCAGGACCTTGCCGCACTTGTAGATGGAGCGGTCGATCTGCTCCAGGCTGCGTACATATTCGGTGCGCCCGCCGATCCGCATGTCGACCAGCCGCACGCAGACATCGAGGTCGCGCTTGGCCAGCCTGCCGCTGCTGGCCGCGTCGCTGAGCCTGGCATGGGCCGCTGCGACCGCCGCATCGAACCCGCCGGGCTTCAGCGCCACGCCCTTCAGGATGGCGTCGGCCGCCCTGTTCGGGAAGTTCCGTCCGAGGAAGGTCTGGCAGCGGTCGATCGACTTGCGGACCTCGTCGAGCCGCTTCAGCAGGACTGAGCGGACGTCCTCAGGCCGGTCGCTGACCTGTGCTGCGAGCGGTGCCAAGCCCATGGACCCGAGCATGGCATTCAGGTTGGGCGGCTCGGCAGCACCGGCCGGCGCAGCAACGGCCAGCCCGGCCGTCATGGCCAGGATGCCGGCCAGCGACCCCATCCTGCGCCGAAATCCCACAAAGCTGCCAAGCCGCGCGTCCATGATCGGGAACTCCCTGTCCTTCGGCGACATCTTGGGTCGCTCTTGACGATCACTTGCCGGAACGCGGCTCGCTTCCTCCGAGCTGCGCGCGATCACAGCGTCAACCGTCGGAGCGTGATGTGGAAACGGCGTCTCGTGCAAGAGCGGAAGTGTGGAATTCGGTGGAATTCGGCGGAAGCCGCCGTGGACAGGCGCGACGGGGCCGTGCCGGCCGGCGCCGGCGCGGCCATTGCATTTCTAGAATGGCTCGAAGAAGCTGCGCTGGCAGCGACCAGGGAGGTGGCGGCCGCCGGCCGGATACGGCGCGGTCGTCGCTGGAGGCACCAGAACAGAAAGCCATCCTGGCAAGGACATTGCTTACACCGGGGCTTGCATAGCGCTCGGCACGACGAGGAGGGGGCGATGGCGGGATCGGCGAACGGCGGCGGGCTCTACCTGGCGACTTCCCTGCCCGATGCGCTGGCGGCCCTGGCCGAGCGCGGTGCTGCTGGCGCACCCATGGCCGGCGCCACCTGGATCATGCGTCGGCCGGACGGGCGGGCCTATGTAGGGCTGTCCCGGATCGCGGCGCTGCGGCGGATCGCGGTCGAGCCCGACCAGGTCCGGATCGGCGCCTGCGCCACCCATGCCGAGCTGGCGGCAGCACTGGCCGACTTGCCGGAATGCCGGGTGCTGGCCGAAGCGGCCGGACGGTCGGCCAATCCCTCGGTGCGCGCCGTCGCGACCGTGGGCGGCAATCTCTGCGCCCATGACTTCGCTGCCGCCGACCTGGTGCCGGCCCTGCTCTGCCTGGACGCGGCGGTGGAGGTGACGGGGCCTGGTGGCACGGAGCGGCTGTCGCTCGCCGACTTCCTGGCGATGCGGGCGGGCCTCGAGCCCGGCCGGGTCCTGACGGAGCTGATCGTGCCGCGCCAGGCCGTGCGCTCGGCGCATACCCGGCTGCCGCTGCGCGTGGCCGGCGATTATCCGGTGGCGATGGTGAGCCTCGCGGCCACGGTCGATGGCGGCGGGCGGGTGGAGGCCGTGCGGCTGGCGGTGGGTTCGGTGGAACCGGTGGCGCGGCGCTGGCCCGAGCTGGAGGAGCGGCTGCAGGGCCAAGCACTCGATCCGGACAGTGTGGCACAGGCGGCAAAGGGCTTGCTGGACGGGTTCCAGGCGCGCGACGGCGTCGAGGTGCCGGGATCCTATCGGGTGCGGGTGCTGCCGGCGCTGGTGCGGCGCGCAGTCGCCGCTGCCCTGGCCTGAGCGGAGGGGAGGAGCCATGGCGATGCAGATCACGGTCAATGGCGAGGCGCGGACGATCGCCGCGGCGCCGATGACGCCGCTGGTCGAGGTGCTGCGCGAGGAGTTGTTCCTGACCGGGGCCAAGCAGGCCTGCAGCGAAGGGTTCTGCGGGGCCTGCACCGTGCTCGTGGACGACCAACCGGTGGCGGCCTGCCTCCTTCCCGTGGGCCTGGTGGAGGGACGGGCGGTGCGCACCGTGGAATCGCTGGGGACGGCGGGGGACGGCCTGTCGCCCTTGCAGGCGGCCATGCTGGAGCACGATGCCGTCCAGTGCGGCATGTGCTTTCCCGGCATACTGATGGCGCTGACCGGGCTTTTGGAGCGCCGGCCCAATGCATCGGAGGCCGAAATCCGCTCGGCGCTCGCCGGCAATATCTGCCGCTGCACCGGCTATGAGCGGATCATCGAGGCGGCACTGGCAGCCAGTGCGGCACTGCGCCAGCCGGAAGGAGCCACCCCATGAACGCGCCCATGATCGGCCTGGACCTGCCCCGGCGCGATGCCGCGGACAAGCTGCGCGGCCAGACCCGCTATACGGTGGACCGGGCGCGCCCGGGCATGCTCCATGCTGCCCTGCGCCGCGCGGAGGTGCCGGCGGCACGGATCGTCCGGGTCGACCTCGAGCCGGCACGGCGGATGCCCGGCGTGCGCGCGGTGGTGGGAAGTGCGGATGCACCCGGCCGCTCCGGCATGGTGGCGGCCGACCAGACGCTGTTCGCCACGGGCGAGGTGCGCTTTGTCGGCGAGCCGATCGCCGCGGTGGCCGCGGACACGGCCGAGCAGGCGCGCGCTGCCGCGGCCGCGATCGTGGTGGAGCTGGAGCCACTGCCGCCGGTGCTGACCATGGCCGAGGCGCTCGCCCCCGATGCGCCTCTCGTCCATTCGGGCTGGCGCGACTACCCGCAGTTCGTGCCGGGCGGCCAGCGCGCCGGCAACGTCGCCTGGGAGGCGACCGTGGTGCGCGACGACGTGGCAGCCGCGTTCGCCCGGCCGGACGTCACCGTGGTGGAGAGCACGTTCCGGGTGGGCCGCCAGAACCAGGCCTCGCTGGAGCCGCGCGCCTGCATCGCGACCTTCGAGGACGGCCGCGTCCTGATCGAGACCTCGACTCAGGCGCCCTGGACCGTGCGCGACACCACCGCCAGCCTGCTGGGCATGCGCCCGGCAGACGTGCGGGTCGTGGTGCCGGCCGTGGGCGGCGGGTTCGGTCTGAAGTTCGCGTTCGGGCTGGAGCCGTTCGCGGCATTGCTGGCGCGCTCATCAGGCCGGCCGGTCCGGCTCGCGAACAGCCGGCGCGACGAGATGCTGACCGCACTCTGCCGGGAGAATGCCGAGATCCGGATCCGCTCGGCGGTCACCGCATCTGGCGAGATCGTGGGGCGCGAGGCGGTGGTGCTGATGGATTGCGGCGCCTATGGCGGTGAGCAGCCCTTCCTGGCCAGCATGACCGCGCACACGCTGGGCGGGAGCTACCGGCTGGGCTCGGTGCGTCTGGTGAGTCGGGCGATCTACACCAACACCCCGCCGACCGGGGCATTTCGCGCCTGCAACGGCACCTACAATGTCTTTGCGCTGGAACGGCATACCGACGAGATCTGCCAGGCGATCGGCATGGACCCGGTCGAGTTCCGCAAGCGCAACGTGATCGGCGATGGGTCGATCGGTGCCACCGGCCAAGTGTTCGAGGGCAACGTGCTGGGCCCGATGCTGGACCGCATGACGGCACTGCGGGCGAAAGCGCCGGAACGGCCGGCGGCGAGCGACGGGCGGCTGTTCGGCCGCGCCACCGTGATCGGCACCTGGTTCATCCTCGTGGGCCCGTCGGCCGCCACCGTGAACCTCAACCCGGACGGCACCGCCACGGTGGTGACCTCGGGCGTGGAGATCGGCTCAGGGGCGATGGTCCAGGCCCTGCCGCAGATCGTGGCCCATTCGCTGGGCCTGCGCCCGGAGGACGTGGTGGTGCGCCAGGCCGACACCGATGCCGCGGGCTATGACGTGGGCGTAGGCGGGGGACGGACCACCGTGTCGCTCGGGGCGGCCAGCGTCGCCGCCTGCCAGGAGGTGCGCACGAAGCTCCTCCAGATCGCCTCCGACATGCTGGAGGCGGCTCCGGACGACCTCGTGCTGGAGGCGGGCCATGTCCAGGTGGTGGGCGCACCGCAGGTCAGGGTCTCGATCGCGGCGGTGGCCCAGCGTGCTCAAGGTGTGACCGGGCCGATCTCGGGCAGCGGCGCGTTCACCGCACCGGGCACGGCGTCGCGGCCGGGCTGTACGGCTGGCCATCTGGTCGACGCGCTCGACCTGCCGGTGTTCGCGGTGCACGAGTGCGAGGTGGCGGTCGATCCGGAAACGGGCCAGGTGGAGGTCCTGGCCTACCGGGTCGTCCAGGATGTCGGCCGGGCGATCAACCCGCGCGCCATCGGTGGCCAGATCCAGGGCGGGGTGGTGCAGGGCCTGGGCTATGCGCTGCACGAGGAGGTGACGATCGGCCCGGATGGCAAGGTGCGCCAACAGGGCTTCGAGACCTACCGGGTGCCGCTGGCCCAGGACGTGGTCCCGGTCGAGATCGACCTCTACGAGGGCGCGCCCTCGATCGGCCCGATGGGCATCAAGGGTGCCGGCGAGGTGCCGATCCTGAACGTCGCGGCCGCGGTGGCCTGCGCGGTTGTCAACGCCACCGGCCGCCCGGTCCGCGAGATCCCGCTGACCCCGCCGCGCGTGCTGGAGCTGCTGGACGGTGCGGCCGACGAGCTGCGCCTGCCGCATATCAAGGCGCGGTGGGAGGACAATGTGCTGCCCCCGGCTGCTGCGGCAGGATAGGCGAGCTTCGTGCGGCAGCGCGGAGCCGGGCCAGGGTGATCCGGCTCCGCCAGCCCATGCGCCACCGGGCGAACGGGGTCGGTTACTGGCTCGGCACCGTCAGCTGGAACGAGCCTTCCAGCAGGTTCGCCTGCTCCCAGGGCTCGTCCACGCCCTTGAAGGAGCCGGTCCCCGTCGCGTTGGCGTACTGGCCAGTGCCCGAGAGCAGGGTGTAGGCGCCGGTCAGCCCCTGGTCGTTCCATTCCCCGGTATAGCTGAAGGTCAGCGAGTCGCCATTTTCGAAGGTGTAGGTGCTGTAGCCCTTGAAGTTGCCGCCGGTGGCGGTGTCGTCGCTGATGTCGACGAAGCGCTTGTGGGCGATGCGGCCATCCTCGAACACGGCGACACCCATATATTCGCCCACGGTCGCGGTGTGCCCGCCGATCTCGGGCATGGTCGCCGGCTTGCCGGCCGGCTGGACCACCAGCTTGTACCGGAGCGTCTGCTCGTCGCTTGAGGCGGGCGCTGCATGGGCGCCAACGAAGCCGGCGGAGACGGCAAGGAGGAGGGTGGAGCGGCAGGCAACGGTCGTGGCCATGGCAGAACCTCCCTGATGGGTTGATGCGCCTCCCATTGTACGCTTTGAAGGGGAATTGATCCCGGACTTTCAGCGGCTGCCCGCTGCCGGCAAACCGACGATGGGGCGCCGCTACAGCAGCACGAGCAGCCCGGTAAGCGTGGCGATGGCGAGCAGGTGGCTGGCGAACACCACGAGCGCGATCGGGCGCTCCAGGACCTGGTAGCGCTGGGCCAGCACGAACACGCTGGCCGCGGTCGGCAGGGCAGCGGTGATCAGGGTCGGCTCGACCAGGTCGTCGGGCAGGGGCATGAGCGTCAGGGTGAACATCATCAGGGCGGGCAGGCCCACCAGCTTGGCGATGACGATCTTGGCGGCGAGGCCGAGGTCGCGGCTGGCGCCGAAGCCGCCGGTCAGCGTGGCGCCGAGCGCGAACAGGGCGCCGGGGCCGGAGGCGGGGCCCAGGAGGGCCAGGAAGCCCAGGATCGGGGATGGCAGCTCCAGTTCCAGGTAGGCCACCACGAAGCCGGCGATCACCGCGACGATCAGCGGATTGGTGAAGATCCCGCGCAGGATGCCGAGCACGCCCAGGCGCCGGCCGCGCGTGCCGCCGCCGGATTCGATCACCGCCACGGTCAGGGTCTGCAGGACGATGTTGTCGAGCGCCGTCGCAATCACCGCCGGCATGGACTGCTCGGGCGCATAGGCCGCGAGCAGCAGCGGCACGCCCATATAGCCGACATTGCCCCAGCTCGACGCGAGTGCGGCGAGCGCGCTCTCGGCGCGCGAGCGGCGCAGCACCAGACGGACCAGGGCGAACACCAGGCCATAGAGGACCAGGCCGCTGCCCTCGTAGACGAGGTAGAAGGTCGGGTCGGAGAGCCGGGCGAACGGGGTCTCGGCAACCCGCCAGAACAGGAGGGCCGGCAGGGCGAACCAGTAGACGAAGGCGTTGAGCCCGCGGATACCGTAATCGTCCAGGATGCGCAGCCGCCGCGCCAGGAACCCGCACATCAGCACGGCGAAGAAGGGCAACGCCACCCCGACGACCATCTCCATGGGTCAGAGCAGGTCGCAGAGCGGGGCGATCAGGGGCAGGTCGGCAGGGGGCATGGCCAGCTCGTGCAGGCGCTGCGGCCGGACCCAGCGCAGCGCCTGATGCTCCCGGCCCACCGGCTCGTTGTGCCAGCGGCGGCAGACATAGAGCGGCATCAGCAGGTGGAAGCCCTCGTAGGCGTGCGAGGCGAAGGTGAGGGGTGCCAAGCAGCTCGCATGGGTGGAGACGCCCAGCTCCTCCTCCAGCTCGCGGATCAAGGCGGCTTCCGGACTCTCGCCCGGCTGGACCTTGCCGCCCGGGAACTCCCACAGGCCGGCCATGGACTTGCCTTCGGGGCGCTGGGCCACCAGCACGCGCCCGTCGGGATCGACGAGCGCGCAGGCGACCACGAGGACGATCGGTTTGTCAGGGGAGGGCAAGGGATCTGCAGACGCGGGCTGGACGGTCAGGAACGGTAGCTGCCGTTGATGTCGATGTAGCCGTGGGTAAGGTCACAGGTCCACACCCTGGCCCGGCCGGGCCCGCTGCCCACGCGGATGTCGATGCGCACGTCCCGGCCCTTCAGGTGCTGGGCCACCGGGGTCTCGTCCAGGTCGGCGACGGCACCGCCGTCCCTGGCGACCGCGACGCCGCCGAACGCGATGGTCAGGGCATCCAGCTCGATCGGCAGGCCGACCTTGCCCAGCGCCATGGCGACCCGGCCCCAGTTGGCGTCCTCACCGGCCACCGCGGTCTTGACCAGGGGCGAATCGGCGACCGCCATGGCCAGCCGGCGCGCCGAACGGTCGTCGGCAGCGCCTTCGACCGTGACGGTGATCAGCTTCTGCGCGCCCTCGCCGTCCTTGGCGACCTGGATCGCCAAATCGGTGCAGAGTTCGGTGAGTGCGTCGGCGAACGGGCCATAGTCGGCCTCGATCGGCGGGTTGCCGGCCTTGCCGGTGGCAAAGCACAGGAGCGTGTCGGAGGTGGAGGTGTCGCTGTCGACGGTCACGCAGTTGAACGATCGGTCGGCGGCCGCCTGGAGCATGGTCTGCAGTGCCGCCGGGGCCACCGCCGCGTCGGTGAACACGAACGCCAGCATGGTCGCCATGTTGGGCGCGATCATGCCGGAACCCTTGCAGATGCCGGCCAGCGTCACGGTGCGGCCGGCGATCTCGACGCTGCGCACCGCAGCCTTGGGGAAAGTGTCGGTGGTGACGATGGTACGGGCGGCATCCGCCATGGCGGCGGGATCCAGCCGCTGGGCCAGCTCCGGCAGGTGGCGGGCGATCAGCTCCGCGTCGAGCTTCATGCCGATCACGCCGGTGGACGCGACGAACACCTCCTCGGGGGCACAGCCCAGTGCTGCCGCGGCCGCCTCCGCCTCGATACGCACTGCCCGGTCACCCTCGGCACCGCGGAACACGTTAGCGTTACCGGCATTGACCACGAGTGCCCGAGCACGGCCACCCGGCAGGATCTGGCGGCACCAGGTGACCGGGTGGCCGCACACGACGTTCCGGGTGAACACGCCGGCCACGGCAGTGCCGGGGTCGAAGGCCGCGAGCAGCAGGTCCTTGCGGTTCTGGTAGCGCATCCCGGTCTCGGCGCTGGCGAAGCGCACGCCGGCGATCGGCGGAAGGTCCGGCAGGCGTTCGGGTGCCAGCGGCGAGACGGGAAGGCTCATTCGACGGTTCTCGGTGGACGGTTCGATGGAAGGCGTTGCCTAGCCGGAAGTCTTACTCGGCCGGCGCCGCGGCACCACCCTCCACAGGCGCCGCCTCGCCCGCCGGTGCGGGAGCCGAGCCGTCCGGGTTGAACTTCTCGATCGTCACACCCTCGCGCGCATCGGCCACGGTCTCTTCGATGGCCTTGCGCGCGTTCTCCTGGAACAGCTCCTCGCGCATCTCCTCCAGGCTCGGCTCGCGGGTCCGCTTCTCCTCCAGCAGGATCACGTGGTAGCCGAACTGCGACTGGACCGGCTCCTTGGAATAGCTGCCGGGCTCCATGGCGAACGCGGCGGCGCTGAACTCCGGGACCATCTTGTCGCGGGTGAACCAGCCGAGCTCGCCGCCCTGCTGGGCGCTGCCCGGGTCCTTGGACATGCTCTTCGCGACCTCGGCAAACGCCTCGCCCTTGTCGAGCCGGGCGATGATCTCCTTGGCCGCCTCCGGCGTCTCTACCAGGATGTGCGCGGCGCGCACCTCCTCCAGCGCGAAGCCGTCCTCGCCCTTGGCCGCGTCGAAGGCCGCCTGGAGCTGCTCGGGCGCGGTCGCGGCGTCGACCGCACGGCGCAGCAGCTCGTCGCGCAGGATGCCCTGCTGCGCTTCCTGGACCTTGGCCTGCACGGCGGGCTCGGCGGCGATGCCGTCGGCCTCTGCCTTCTCGGCGAGCAGGCGGGTGTCGATGACCCGGTTCAGCAGCGGGTCGAACACCATCTCGAGCGGCATGCTGCGATACTGCTCGGGCAGGCTCTCCTGGAAGCGCTGGACATCCGAACGGCGGATCTCCTCACCGTTCACGCGGGCGACCACCGGGTCCCCGGCAGGCGTGGCCGGGGCGGCCTGGCCCTGGGCCTCGGCCGGGGCGGGCGCCGATTCCTGGGCATGGACGAGCGCGCTCGTCGCCAGGAGGAAGGAAACGCCGAATACCGCTAGACGCACCGATGGTGCTCCTCTTCATGTCGTTGGCCGGAACATGGCCTGAGCGGAATGGACTGGTGCCATCACAGGCAGGCTTGCACAAGCAGGGTCGCGTTGACACCTTTGGGATGACGGCGTAGCTCACCGACCCTGGTCGGGCGCAGGCTGCGCCTGGTCCACTCTTTGGCGGGATTTCCCAGCGGCATGTTCGGCGCCATCGCGAGGCGGCTCTTCGGGTCGCACAACGACCGTGTCATCAAGAGCCTGAAGAAGAACGTCGACGCCATCAATGCGCTGGAGCCGCAGATGGTGGCCCTCACCGACGAGCAACTTCGGGCGAAGACCGACGAATTCAAGGGCCGGCTGGCCGGCGGCGAGACGCTGGACGACCTCTTGGTCGAGGCGTTTGCCACCGTGCGCGAGGCGGCCAAGCGTACGCTCGGCCAGCGCCACTACGACGTGCAGTTGATCGGCGGCATGGTGCTGCACCAGGGCAAGATCGCCGAGATGCGCACCGGCGAGGGCAAGACCCTGGTCTCGACGCTTGCGGCCTATCTGAACGCGCTGACCGGCAAGGGCGTCCACGTCGTCACGGTGAACGACTACCTGGCCCGCCGCGACGCCGGCTGGATGGGCAAGGTCCACCGCTTCCTCGGCCTCACGGTCGGCGTGGTCGTGCCGCAGACGCCCGAGCAGGAACGGCGCGACGCCTATCGCTGCGATATCACCTACGGGACGAACAACGAGCTGGGCTTCGACTACCTGCGCGACAACATGAAGCACAGCGTCGACTCGATGGTCCAGCGCGGGCACGGCTTCGCGATCGTGGACGAGGTCGACAGCATCCTGGTCGACGAGGCGCGCACGCCGCTCATCATCAGCGGGCCCGCCGAGGATAGTTCCGAGCTCTACCGCGCGGTCGACGCGGTCATGCCGCTCCTGGTCGAGGGCGACTGGGAGAAGGACGAGAAGCAGCGCTCGGTCTCGCTCACCGAGCAGGGCCAGGAGCATATCCAGGAGCTCCTGGAAAAGGCCGGCCTGCTCAAGGCGCCGGATCTCTACGACATCGAGAATGTCAGCTTGGTCCACCACGTGAACCAGGCGCTGCGGGCGCATCACCTGTTCACGCGCGACGTCGAATATGTCGTCAAGAACGGCAAGATCGTCATCGTCGACGAGTTCACCGGGCGCATGATGGAAGGGCGCCGCTATTCGGAAGGGCTGCACCAGGCGATCGAGGCCAAGGAGAAGGTCGCGATCCAGCCGGAGAACCAGACCCTCGCGTCGATCACCTTCCAGAACTATTTCCGGCTCTACGAGAAGCTGTCCGGCATGACCGGCACGGCTGCCACCGAGGCCGCCGAGTTCGCCGAGATCTACAAGCTCGAGGTGGTCGAGATCCCGACGCATCGCAAGATGGTGCGCAAGGACGAGGACGACGAGGTCTACCGCTCGGCCCGCGAGAAGTACGAGGCGATCGTCCAGGAGATTGAGGAGGCCCACAAGAAGGGCCAGCCGATCCTGGTCGGCACGGTCTCGATCGAGAAGTCGGAGATGCTCTCCGACGAGCTGAAGAAGAAGAAGGTCCCGCACCAGGTCCTGAACGCCCGCTACCACGAGCAGGAAGCCTATATCGTCGCCCAGGCGGGGCGGCTGGGTGCCGTGACCATCGCCACCAACATGGCCGGGCGCGGCACCGACATCCAGCTCGGCGGCAATGCCGAGATGCGCATCCAGCACGAGCTGGGCGAGACCCCCGATCCGGACGGTGCGGCGCGGATCCGGGCCGAGGTCGAGGCCGAGCAGGTGCGGGTCAAGGAGGCGGGCGGGCTCTACGTGCTGGGCACGGAGCGCCACGAGAGCCGGCGGATCGACAACCAGCTGCGCGGCCGCTCCGGCCGGCAGGGTGACCCCGGCCGCTCCAAGTTCTTCCTGTCGCTCGACGACGACCTGATGCGGATCTTCGGCTCCGAGCGCATAGACGGGATGCTGCAGAAGCTGGGCCTGAAGGAAGGCGAGGCGATCGTCCATCCCTGGATCAACAAGGCGCTGGAAAAGGCGCAGCAGAAGGTCGAGGCGCGCAACTTCGAGATCCGCAAGCAGCTCTTGAAGTTCGACGACGTCATGAACGACCAGCGCAAGGTCATCTACGAGCAGCGGCTCGAGCTGATGCAGGCCGAGGACGTCGCGGACACGATCACCGACATGCGCGCGCAGACGATCGACGAGATCGTGCGCAAGCACATCCCCGAGAAGGCCTATCCGGAGCAGTGGGACACCGACGGCCTCACCGCCGACGTGCGCCGCTACCTGGCCCTCGACCTGCCGGTGGCCGACTGGGCCAAGGAGGAGGGGATCGCCGAAGAGGAGATCGTCCGGCGCCTGAGCGAGGCCGCCGATGCCCATTATGCCGCCAAGGTCGAGCGCTATGGCCCCGAGGTGATGCGGCAGGCCGAGAAGAGCCTGCTGCTCCAGGTGCTGGACCATGTCTGGAAGGACCACCTGCTCCACCTGGACCATCTGCGCCAGGGCATCTACCTGCGCGGCTATGGCCAGAAGGACCCGCTGAACGAGTACAAGCGGGAAGCGTTCGACCTGTTCGACAGCCTGCTGGTCGAGCTGCGCCAGATGGTGACCCAGGTCATGATGCAGCTCGAGGTGCGCATCGAGCCGCCGCCGCCCACCCAGTTCGCGGGTGCCGAGCCGGATGCCCCGCGCGGCAGGCCCGGCGGCGTGTCCGCCCTGGCGCGGAATACGGCCATGGCGATGGCCGGTGCCAGTGCCGAGGCGGGGGCGGCCGCGAGCATGGCGCTCGACCCGGACGATCCGTCCACCTGGGGTCGGGTATCCCGCAACGCGCCCTGTCCCTGCGGCTCGGGCAAGAAGTACAAGGCCTGCCACGGCAGCCTCGTCTGATGGGGCGATCAGCAGGGCCGCCATGCGCCGGCCCCGCTTGCCGGGCCCACCGGCGCTGGCCTAGCTGGCCGCCCAGCCAGACGGTGCCCCTTGTCCCAGATCCTCATCGACCACCTCGTGCCGGTTTATGCGCTCGTCCTGCTCGGGCGCGTCCTTGCCGGGATCCGGCTGGTGCAGGACCAGCAGGTCCAGGGCATCTCGCGCTTCGTGTTCGACGTGGCCCTGCCGATCATGCTGGCCCGGCAGATGCTCACCGTGGAGCTGCCCGCGCAGATCGAGTGGCGGCTGGTCCTGGTCTATTTCGGCTGCGCGTTCGCGGTGTTCGGCCTGTCCGCCTGGTTCGGCTGGCGCTTCTTTGCGGCACGCGCCGCCAAGCCCGCGATCTTCGGCATCACCGCCTGCTTCGGCAACGTGCTGGTGCTGTCGGTGCCAATCACCATCGGCGTGTTTGGCGACCAGGGAGCGGTGCCGCTGTTCCTGCTGATCGCGTTCCACAGCGCCACGCTGTTCACCCTCACCACGGTGGCGGCCGAACTCGGCATCGGTGCTGCCGGTGAACTGCGCAAGCTGCCGCGATCGGTTGCCCTCAGCCTGATCACCAACCCGATCCTGGTGGGCTTGGCCGCCGGGCTGCTGCTGCGCCTCTCGCCAGTACCCGTGCCGGCCGCCGTGGACCGCACTGCCGCCTTTCTCGGCCAGGCGGCGATGCCAATGGCGCTGTTCGCGCTGGGCGCCAACCTCACCCGCTTCCGCCTGGGGGCCCTGTGGCGGGAGGCTCTGGTGCTGTGTCTGTTCAAGAACCTCCTGTTCCCGCTCCTGGTGTTCGCCATGACCACCTGGGTGGTCCCGCTCGACCCGGTGACGCGGGCGGTGGCGATCGTCACCGCGGTGATGCCGGCCGGGATCAACGCCTACCTGTTCTCCGTGCGCTACGACACGGCCGTGGGCGAGGCCGGCGCTACCATCGTGGTCTCGACCATCGTCACCTTTCCCATCCTGGTCTGGCTGCTGCCGGTGCTCCGTGATGGGCTGGTCGCCGCCACATGACGTATTTGCAATGCGCAGCCCTATTTGCGCCGCCTGTGGCTCTGGATACTGTGTCTGACAAGACGCAGTGTACACATTTCCCGCAGCGATGCCGGCCGACGGATACTAGTCGGGCATGGCAATTCAGGGGAGGCCGGAAGGGTGCTGGCACGCAGGCCTGAGGCGCAAGTGGAGCCCGAGACGGCGGCGCTGTCCGGAAGCGGTCTTTATTCACCCTGGGATGCGCGGGTGGAGCGGCTCGAGCGGCGGGTCAGCTTCTGGGCGCTGCGGCCGCCGATCCAGCGCCGTCGCATCGGGCTGCTCGGCCGGATCGAGCACATGACCCCGGCAGGTAACGCCTGAGGATCCACACCGATCGGGCTGTAGCCGGATCGGGGCAGCCATGTTCAGCTTCTCGTTCCTGCGCAGGAAGCGGCCCGCCAGTACCGACTGGGTGCCGGGTCGAGCGGAGCCGGTGGAACTGCCGGGGCTCCACCATGTGAGCGGCCGCCCCCTGGCGCCGCCCTGGCCGGAGGGCTGCCGTTCCCTGCTGGTCGGCATGGGCTGCTTCTGGGGTGCGGAGCGGCTGTTCTGGCAGGTCCCGGGCATCTGGGTGACCGCGGTGGGCTATGCCGGCGGTACCACGCCGAACCCGACCTACTGGGAAGTGTGCAGCGAAGGCACCGGCCATGCCGAAACGGTCCAGGTCGTTTACGATCCGCGCGAGGTGACGCTCGCCGAACTGCTGCGCCGGTTCTTTGAGGGGCACGACCCGACCCAGGGCATGCGCCAGGGCAACGATGTCGGCAGCCAGTACCGTTCCTGCATCTTTCTGGATGACCCGGACGGGCAGGCGCTGGCAGGGCGGACGCTGGCGCCTACCAGGCGCGGCTGGCGGCACGCGTGCTGGGGCC
>NZ_WUJP01000329.1 GCF_009806515.1 Geminicoccus flavidas
GGTGACCACGACGATCGGCGGGAATACCCGGTTCTACTATGCCGAGAACGAGCACCAGCAGTACCTGGCGAAGAAGCCCTGGGGCTATTGCGGCCTAGTCGGCACCGGCGTGGCCTGCCCGGTCGAGCCCGAGATCGGCGCCTGACGGACGTCCTTCCGCCGCGGCCGGATCACAGGAGCGGGTTCGGCCCGGTGAACAGGTCGCCCAGGGCCCGCCTGGCGCGAGCGCGCGCCCGGCGCCGCAGGACGTTGGCCGCCCGGTCGTGGCGCAGGTGGCAGCGCTGGCAGAACGCCTTCAGGTTGCCACCGCTGGAATTGCCCGGATCGTGGTCCAGATGGGCGGTGCCGAGCCAGATACGCCGCTGCCGCTGCATGGCGAGGTCGACGATGTCGGGCCAGGGCACCTGCTGGCCCTGGTCGTCCAGCCATTGCCCGGTCATCTCGTCGAACCAGCGCCCGTCGGCCAGCTGGCAGATCAGCCGGCCATGCGGCCGGGCACAGGCCTCGCAGCGGCCCCTGGCGCGCACGAAGCGGATCTGCCGGCTGATGATCGGCCAGTCGATCGGATAGAAGTAGCGGCGCTCGGGGCGGATCGGCACTGGATACTGGTTCCCGCTGTCCTGCTGGGACTTAGCGCCTTCCGCGGGCGGGGAAAACCGCCTGCTGCGCCACGGCCCGGGGCAAGGCCGGCCGCTCTGGCCAGGCCGGGATCGGCTGCACCCGAAGAAGAACAAGTAGCTGCGCCAGCACGCATAAATCTTGTTCATGGCCGACCATGTGAAATTGGCCGGATACTGGTGAACTGCAGCAAACTACCTGCGGAACTATCGCCGGCGAGTGCCGTTTACACGGCATGTCCAAGGCGATCAGCACTCCACCTGCCGACCAGAAAGTCGAACTGCTCGAGGAGCGGGTCGAAGTTGGAGTGCGCCAAGTAGATCGTGCTCGGGTCGTGGTGGAGACGCAAGTCGAGACCCGCCAGCATGCCGTCGAGGCCTGGCTCGATCATGAAGAGGTCCAGGTCGAGCGCGTGCCGGTAGGCACCGTGATCGAGGCAGTACCTCCGGTACGCGAGGAGGGCGGCGTCGTGATTGTGCCAGTGGTCGAGGAACGGCTCGTGATGCGGACGGAGCTCGTCCTGAAGGAGGAGCTCCGGATCACCCGCACCGTCCGAAAGCAGCTCGTGCGGCAGGAAGTGCCGCTGCGCTCCGAGCACGCAACCATCCGGCGGGAAGATCTCCCCGCTGCGTCCGAGACGATCAAAGGAGAACCGAAATGAGTACCGTCACCGCTCTCTATGACACTCGCGGCGCTGCCGAGGCTGCCCGCGACGGGCTGATCGGGATCAGCATCCAGGAGGAGAACATTACGATTCGCGGCACGGACGACCTCAGCCAGCCGGTCGAGCAGGAGAGCAAGGGCTTCTGGGCGAGCCTGGGCGACCTGTTCATGCCCGACGAGGATCGCTCGCTCTATTCGGAAGGCGTGCGGCGCGGCGGCTACCTGCTGATCGCGAACGTGCCGGAAGGCATGGAGCGCGAGGCCGAGGAGATCATGGAACGGGCGGACCCGATCGACCTCGACGAGCGTAGCGCCAACTGGCGCAGCGAGGGCTGGACGGGCGAGAGCTATCGCTCGGACAGCAGCTACGGCGCCGGTGCCGCGGCGGTCGGTGCCGGTACGGCAGGCGGCACCTACGGCACGGGGACCGATGATCTCGGTACCCGCAGCGAGTTCACCGACACCACCGGCATGACCGACACCCGCAGCGAGTTCAGCGACACCGCCGGCATGACCGGCACCACCGGCATGACTGGCAGTGCAGCCGGTCAGGATCTGGCCGGTGCCCGTGCGGCCGGGGCGACCTCGGTGAGCGTGGGCGACATGCCGACCCATGGCTCGGTGACCGGGACCGGCGGATATGAAGGCGACCTCCGCGGCAGCGACCGGCTGGGCACCGCCGGCGACGAGCAAGCCGTCCAGCTTGCCAAGGAAGAGCTGCGGGTCGGCAAGCGCGACGTCAGCGGCGGCCGCGTGCGGATCCGTACCTATGTGGTCGAGCGTCCGGTCGAGGCGGACGTGAACTTGCGCCAGGAGCATGTTACCATCGATCGCCGTCCGGTCGACCGCGAGGCGACTGTCGGCGACGAAGCGTTCCAGGAGCGCACCATCGAGGCCACCGAGCGCAGCGAGGAGGCGGTGGTCGACAAGGTAGCGCGGGTGAAGGAGGAGATCGGCCTCCATCGCGATGTCGAGAACCGCACCGAGACGGTCCGCGACACCGTGCGCGAGACCGAGGCCGAGATCGAGGACGACCGCGCGACCGGCCTCGGCACCGACCGTGCCGGCCGGGGTACCATCTGAGGGCAGGGCGGCCGCCCTTTCCGGACGGTCCGCCATCCTGAATCGACAACGGCGTCGCTCCCATCGAGGAGCGGCGCCGTTGCCGTGTAGTCCAGCGGAGGATCAGGCGGCCTTGCCCGCCACCTGCCGCAATGCCCGCTCGAATATTTCCGGCGGTTGGCCGCCCTGGATCAGGTGGCGGCCGTTCAGGATGACGGAGGGCACAGCGCTGATGCCGAGCCCGGTGAACCGTTGCTCCTGCGCCCGCACCTCCGCGGCATAACGGTCGCTGCCCAGGATCTCTTCAGCCTGCGCACGGTCCAGCCCGGCCTCGGCCGCGAGCCTGGCAAGGACAGCGTGCTCGGCGATGTTCTCGCCATGGGTGAAGTAGGCGCGCAACAGCGCGTGCTTGAGCGCCACCGCCCGGTTCTCCAGCTCCGCCCAGTGCAGCAGCCGGTGGGCGTCGAAACTGTTGTAGGTCCGCTGACGCGCCCCAGCACGGAACTCGAAGCCGACCGCCGCCCCGCGCTGGCGCAGCACCTCGGCATTGGCCGCGACCTGCTCAGGTGTGATCCCGTATTTCTCCGTCAGGTGCTCGACGATCTCCTGGCCGGCCTTCGGCATGTGCGGGTTCAGCTCGAAGGGCTGGAATTGCAGCTCGCCCTCCACCTCGCCCTCCAGGCGCCGTAGCGCCTCCTCCAGTGCATACAGGCCGACCGCGCACCAGGGGCAGACAATGTCCGACACGAAGTCGATCCGGA
>NZ_WUJP01000330.1 GCF_009806515.1 Geminicoccus flavidas
CGGTGGCAGGCATGGGCAGGGCCTTTCCTTGAGCATGAGGTATAGGGCCAGCGCCGCCACCGGTGACGGCCCGCGGCGGTCACTGTGACCACGATCCCGCCCGGCTCAACCGCTCGCCCGCTGGCTGTGCCACGGGCGGACGTCGCTCAGGCGGCCAGATGGCAGACCGCCTCCAGGTGGTAGCCGTCCGGGTCGATCACATAGGCGGCATAATAGTTCGGGTGGTAGTGAGCGCGGATGTTTGGTGGCCCGTTGTCCGTCCCGCCATGGGCGAGCGCTGCCCGGTACCAGGCATCCACCGACGGCCGGTCCTTGGCGCCGAAGGCAACGTGCATGCCGTCGATCGGCACGGGCGGAGGGTCGGCCGGATTGGTCGAGGCGCCGATCCAGAAGCCGGGCTCCGGGCTGTCGCCGCCATAGCCCACGCCCTTGAAGTCGGGCGCGTTGTCGATAGTCATCACGATCTGATAGCCGAGTGCCGGCAGGCAGGCATCGTACATCCGGCGGGACCTGGCGAGATCCGCCACCCGGATGGAAAGATGGTCGAGCATCGTTCGCCCTTCCCTGGCGATTGAGCGACTGACGTTCCTGGCTGGATCGGGTACCACGGCGGGGGCCTGCCTGTGGAGAGCGAGCATTGCGTGACGACCCCCCGCACCGGGTCTTGCCGTTGTACCAGGCGGATGCAATCGCCCGCCGCGTTGACGAGCTGGCCCAGGCCATCGCCGTCGAGGTGCCCAAGGACGTGACGGTGGTGGGGCTCCTGAAAGGGGCGTTCGTGTTCATGGCCGATCTCGCCCGGGCGCTGGACCGGCACGGGCTGCGCCCAGAGATCGAGTTCCTCCAGGTCAGCTCGTATGGGCTCGGCACCAGCAGCTCCGGCTCCGTCAAGGTGATCGGTGCCATGCCCGACAGCGTCGGCGGCCGCGACGTGCTGCTGGTGGACGACATCCAGGATACGGCGCGTACGCTGGCCTGGACCCGCGACCTGCTGGTCGCCCATGGCGCCAACTCGGTGCGGACCTGCGCGCTGCTGGACAAGCCGTCGCGCCGCCAGGTGCCGTTCGAGGCCGACCATATCGGCTTCACCATCGAGGACTGGTTCGTGGTCGGCTACGGGATCGACTGGGCCGAGCGCTACCGCCACCTGCCCTGGATCGGGCGGGTCAGCTTCGACGACGCGGCCTGAGCGCGTCGCCCTCCCGCTCCCGGTCGATCCGCCAGCGATAGAGCACCGCTGCCACCGAGGTCGCGAGGTTCAGGCTGGACACGCCCGGGCGCATCGGCAGGCAGAAGGTCCGCTCCGCGCGCCGCCGCCAGCGCTCGTCCAGCCCGCGCCGCTCCGAGCCGAAAAGGAGGATCGCGTCGTCCGGCACCGAGCCCGGCCGCAGCGGTGCCCCGTCGGGGTCGAGCGCCACCAGCGGCCGCCCGGTCTGGTGCGGCAGGTCGTCGATGCGCATGACCGGCAGGGCGAAATGCAGCCCGGCTGAGCCGCGCAGGCAGGAGCGGTGCCAGGGATCGTGTGGTCCGGTGGTGAGCACCGCCGCCGCATCCGCCGCCGCCGCGGCCCTGACCACCGCGCCGACATTGCCGTGATGGGTCGGCCGGTCGAGCAGCACGATCGGGCTGCCGCTGACGGCCAGTACGTCGGCCAGCGCATGGCCGCGCGGCTCGGCCAGTGCTACCACGCCGGTCGGCACGGCACCTCCGGCCAAGGCGGCGAAGCGCGCGGTCGGCACCTGCACCAGCAGGCCATCCAGTTGCGGGAGGAGGTCCGGGCAGAGCTGGGCCGCCAGTTCCTGGACCTTGGTCCGGTCAGGGGTGAGGGCCTCGCGCACCCGGCCGCCGAAGCGCAGCGCGT
>NZ_WUJP01000331.1 GCF_009806515.1 Geminicoccus flavidas
GCTTGAGAGCATGCAGCCCCTCGAGAACGATGTCGTGCGATGGTTTGGCCAGCTGGATGATCCTTTCCAGCCCGAGTGCCGCCGACTTGCCGACGGTTTCCGGGTTCGCCGCTGCCTGTTCGGCATGGAAGAATTGAACGGAACCGTCCAGGAAATCATTGGTTGAACGCCCATCCCCGCGCTCACGCGGAGCGCCGCAGTGACAGCACTTCGGCGGACCAAGCAGAACCATGCAGGAGCAGACGAAGATGGCAACACTCGGCAGGGCCGACCGGGTAGCGGTGGCCGACCCGCTGAACGGGCTGCGGCCGCGCAAGCGGATCTCCTGGGGCGCGGTCATCGCCGGCGTGGTGTTCGCCCTGGCGATCCACATGGTCCTTTCGATGCTGGGGCTGGGGATCGGCCTCACCACGATCGAGCCGATGACCGAGGGCACGCCGCAGCTGAGCTCGCTCGGCACGGGTGCCGCGATCTGGTGGGTGGTGAGCGGGCTGATCGCCACGGTCGGTGCCGGCTATGTCGCAGCCAGGCTGTCCGGCGTCTACGAGCGGCGCGACGGGATCCTGCACGGCCTGGTCGCCTGGGCGTCGGTGCTGCTGGTCTCGGTCTGGCTGTTGAGTTCGCTCGCCGGCACCGCACTGGGCGGCGCCTTCAACCTCATGGGCAACGCCGTCTCCGGCGCCGCGCAGTCGGTGTCCGCCGCCGTGCCGCAGGCTGTCGACGCGGCCGGGATCACCCCTGAGCAGATCGAGGACCGGGTCGGCCAGCTCCTGCGCGCCAATGACGTGCCGGCCGAGCCCGAGCAGGCGCGCCGCGAGCTGACCGGCCTGCTGGGCCAGGTGCTGACGGGCCAGCAGGGTGCCGACCAGGCCCGGCAGCGGGCGGTGGAGATCGTGGCGCAGCAGGCCGGCATCCCGCCGCAGGAGGCCGAGGCCCGGATCCAGCAGCTCCAGGACGAGGCGGAGCAGCTGCGCACGCAGGCCGAGGAAACCGCGCGTCAGGCGACCGAGGCGACTGCCGAGACCCTGTCCCAGGCCTCCTTGTGGAGCTTCGCCGCACTGGTCATCGGGGCGATCGCTGCTGCGGTGGGCGGGGCCATCGGCACCAGGCGTGAGGAGGACGTGCTGGCCAATCATTACTGAGCCGATCGGGCACAGGGGCGTCCCGGGCAATCGGCCCCGGGACGCCCGGCTTCCAGGTGGTTGCGTCAGGGCGGCAGGCGCCTATCGTCCGGCCGCGGACGGATTTCCGGGTGGCTCTCATGACGACGCTGATCGGCAGCAGGATCTACGACGACGCGATCTATGCGACCGATCGGCCGGTGCCGAGCCTGTGGGAAGAGACGGCCGGCCCGGAACCCGAGGATGACGGCAAGCTGGCCGGCGAGGCTGCGACCGAGGTCGCCGTGATCGGCGGCGGCATCGCCGGCCTGTCCCTGGTCTGGCACCTGACCCGGCGTCACGGGATCGAGGCGGTAGCCCTAGACGCCGGCAAGATCGGCTGGGGGGCGTCCGGGCGCAATGGCGGCTTCGTCAGCATGGGCTATACCAAGCGCTCCCTGGATGACCTCGCCCGGTCGTTCAGCCAGGACGAAGCCCGCACCGTGTTCGCGGCGCAAAAGGCCGCGTGCGACTACGTGATCGACGTCGCCCGGAGCGAGGGGCTGGAGATCGACCTGGCTGGCCGTGGCGAGTACATCGTGGCGCACCGGCCGGACCGGATGGCTAGTCTGCGGGCCAAGAGTGCCGCGATGAAGGCGCAGTTCGGCGAAGACTGGCCGGTCTTCACCAAGGAGGAGCTGCAGGAGCAGGGCTATGCCAGCCCCGAGGCGCATGGCGGGATCTATGTGCCGCACGGGACCGGCCTGCATCCGTTGAAATACACTTATGGCCTGCTCGGCCTGGCGCGCAGCCATGGCGGGCGGGTGCACTCGCACTCAGCGGTGGTGCGCTGGGAGCGGGACGGCAGCGGCCAGCACGTGCTGCACACCCAGGATGGCGGCAGGCTGCGCGCCAGGACTGTGGTGGTTGCGACCAACGGCTTCACCACCGAAGGGCTGGACGGGCGCTTCGACGGCGTGACCCTGCCGGCTCTGTCCAACATCCTGGTGACCTGGCCGCTCACGCAAGCGGAGCGGCAGGCGCAGGGCTACACCACCGACGTGCCGGTCGCGGACAGCCGCAACCTCCTGTTCTATATCCGCCTGCTGAAGGACGGCCGGCTCCTGTTCGGCGGGCGCGGGGGGACCAGCGCCAGCGAGGCGGCGGGACAACGCTACGGCAACTACACGCACAGGCGGCTGACCGAAGTTTTCCCGGCCTGGAAGGAGGTCGAGATCACCCATCGCTGGCGTGGCTTCGTCTGCCTGACCGCGGACCTGGTGGGCAGGGTCGGGCTGTTCCCCGACGACCGGCAAACCGGCTTCCTGTTCGGCTGCCACGGCAGCGGGGTGGCGATGTCCGGCTATGCCGCCAAGTTCCTGGCGGCCCGAATCGCCGGGGCGGGGTTCAACGAGCCGTTCCCGCAATGCTTCCAGCGCGTGCCGCAGCGCTTCCCGCTGCCGTCCCTGCGCGTGCCGGCACTGGCGGCGGCCTATGCTTGGTACCGGCTGAAGGACGAGGTGCTGCCGGCCTGAGCGCCCGCACCATCGGCCACTGGCCCCGGTGGTCATCATCGAGTGCATGGTCGAGGCGGGCAGGCTGGTCTGCCCCGGGAGCAGGAGCGATGCATCCGACGGTCGCAGCTAGGCTGCCAGAGATCCGGGCACTGTGCCGCAAGTACGGCGCGCGGCGGCTGGAACTGTTCGGCTCGGCCGCACGCGACGACTTCGATCCGGCCAGGAGCGACGTGGGTCTGCTGGTGGACTATCTGCCGGACTATGGCGGCGCCCGGCCATTGGTCGCCTACTTTCAGCTATTGTTCGACCTCGAGCGCTACTCGGGCGCCCGGTCGACCTCACGGTCCGCCGGGCGGTGCGCAACCCCCGGCTCCTGAGGGCGAACCGGTCGGACCTTCGGACCATCTATGAAGCGCAGCCGGTCCCTGCTCCTGCATGATGCGCTGATCGCTATCGGCGAGATCGAGGCGACCGTGGCCTAGCGGGGCGCTGCCGCGGCCGGGCTGGCACGCTTTCTCGGATGGCGGTGGAGCGCCAGCTCACCATCCTCGGGGAGGCGCTGAACGCACTGCGCAAGCTGGAGCCGGACATCCTACAGGGCCTGCCGGATGCCGACTATGCGATCCGCATGCGCCACGTCCTCGTTCACGGCTATGCCGAGATCAATGCCGACCAGGTGTGGTCGATCGCACCGACGACGTGCCGAGGCTGCGCGAGGCGCTCCTGGGACTGGTGCTGCAGGACCAGGGCGCCAACGAGCCTCCCTCAGGCCCGCCGCCGTCGTGACTTGGCGAAGGTGTCGAAGGCCACCGCCAGCACGATGATCAGGCCGATGATGATCTGCTGGACGTAGGGGCTGACATTGTTGAGCACCAGGCCGTTCTGCAGCACGCCGATCAGGATGGTGCCGATCACCGTGCCGAAGATCGTGCCGATGCCGCCGAACAGGCTGGTGCCGCCGATCACCACGGACGCGATCACGATCAGCTCGTAGCCCATGCCGGCCACCGCCTCGGCCGAGTTCAGCCGGGCGGAGAGGATGAAGCCGGACAGGCCGGCCATGAAGCCCATCAGCACGTAGACCGACATGGTGATGCCGCGCACGTTCAGCCCGGACAGGCGCGCTGCCTCCGGATTGCCGCCCACGCCATAGACGTGACGGCCATAGCGCGTGTAGCGCAGCACGATGTGGGCCAGGACGGCGAACAGGAGGAACACCACCACCGGCACGGGAATCCGGCCGATCAGCGGCAGGGTGAACAGGTAGCCCTGGCCCCACCAGGTGTAGCCCGGGTCGAAGCCGGAGATCGGGCCACCGCCGGCCATGAGCAGGGCGGCGCCGCGGAAGGCCGACATGCCGCCCAGTGTCACCACGAAGGGCGGGACCTTCAGCCGGGTGATGGCAAAGCCCTGCAGGGCGCCGGCGAAGGTGCCGAACAGGATCGCTACCAGCATGGCGAGCGGCCAGCCATAGCCCAGTGCGGAGGCATCGGCACCGGCGGCAAAGCGGTTCTCCAGCCCGCCCTTGGCGACCGCGGCCGCGGCCAGGCCAGCGAACGCCACGATGGCGCCGATCGACAGGTCGATGCCGGCGGTCAGGATCACGAAGGTCATGCCGAGCGCCAGCAGGCCGTAGATCGAGACCTGGCGCATCACGTTGACCAGGTTGAGCGGCAGGAGGAAGCGCGGCTCCAACCAGGCGAAGATCCCCATCAGCACCAGGAGGAAGATCAGCGGCGCATAGGTGGCGAGCAGGCCGAACAGGTCGATGCCGCCATTCCTGGTTTCGCCGGTCTGGGTCGCGCTGGCCATGTCGATCGAATGCTCCCGGCTCAGACGGCCGTCTGGTTGTGCGTGAACAGGTGCATCAGGCTCTCCTCGGTCGCCTGGTCGCGCATGAGCTCGCCGGTGACCCGGCCCTCGCGCATGGTGACGATCCGGTCGGCCAGGCGCAGCAGCTCCGGCATCTCCGAGGAGATCACGATCACCGCGATGCCGGCCTCGGCCAGCTCGAACAGGAGGTGATGGACCTCGTTCTTGGCGGCGATGTCGATGCCGCGGGTCGGCTCGTCGACGATCAGCACCTTGGGATTGAGCGCCAGCCAGCGCGCCAGCACCACCTTCTGCTGGTTGCCGCCGGACAGGTTGCCGACCGGCTGCTCCTGGCTCGCCATGCGGATCGACAGCTTCTGCCGGTAGCGCTCGACCAGCGCGCGCTCCTTGCTGCCCGAGACGAAGCCGAAGCGCTCGGTCAGGCCGTCGAGCGCAGCCATGGACAGGTTCGGCCGGATCGCGAGCGAGAGGAACAAAGCCTGCTGCTTGCGGTCCTCCGGGACCAGGCCGATGCCGTGGCGGATGGCATCCTGCGGGGTCGTGATCGCGACCTCTTTGCCCTCGACCAGGATCTTGCCGGAATCGATCGGGTCGGCGCCGAAGATGGCGCGGGCCAGTTCGGTGCGGCCGGCCCCGATCAGGCCGCCAATGCCCAGGATCTCGCCGGCATGGGCGGTGAGCGACACGTCACGGACCCGCACGGCATGCGGATCGTTGGCATCGCCCAGCCGGGTCAGGCCCTGCACCTCTAGGACCGTGGCGCCGCGATGGGCGACCCGGCCGCCGCGGCCATGCAGCTCGACCTCGCGGCCGACCATCATGCGGATGATGTCGTCGACCCGGATGTCCTTCACCTCGGCCGATCCCACCAGCCGGCCGTCGCGCAGCACGGTGACCCGGTCGCAGGTGCGCATCACCTCGTCCAGCCGGTGGGTGACGAACACCACCGCGATGCCGTGCGCCTTGAGGTCGGCGATGATCCGGAACAGGCGCTCGACCTCGGTCTCCGACAGCGCGGCGGTGGGCTCGTCCATGATGACGAGCTTGGCATCCATCGAGAGCGCCTTGGCGATCTCGACCATCTGCTGCTCGGCGACCGAGAGGTCCTTGACCAGGCGGCGCGGGTCCATGTCCAGGCCGATCCGCCGGGTCACCTCCCGTGCCCGCTCGTTCAGCTTCTTCCAGTCGACGAACGGGCCGCGGGTCGGCTCCCGGCCGACGAACACGTTCTCGGCGATCGTCAGGTTCGGCAGGAGGTTGAACTCCTGGTAGATCGTGACGATGCCGAGTGCCTGGGCGTCCGCCGGCCGGGCGATCTCGACCGGGCGGCCGTCGAAGGTGATGGTGCCGGTGTCCGGCCGGTGCGCGCCGGCCAGGATCTTCAGCAGGGTCGACTTGCCCGCGCCGTTCTCGCCCAGCAGCGCATGGCACTCCCCGGCACACACCTCGAGCGCCACGCCGGTCAGCGCCTGCACGCCGGGAAAGCCCTTGCTGATGTCCTGGACCTGGAGGAGCGGGGTCAAGCGGTCGGCTTTCCTTGCCTGTGTCGATCGTGCGGCCGGCTTGGCCGGCAAGGGGGCCGGGCCGGCTTCAGCCCGGCCCGGCAGGAACGGCTACTGCACCTCGCCCAGGCGCTCGGCCTTGTCGAGATTGTCCTTGGTCAGGACGATCGGGGTGAGCAGGACCGGGTTCTCTTCCGGCGACTTGCCGTTCTGGATGTAGTCGACCAGGATCTGCACCGCCCTGCGGCTCTGGCCGCCCGGGAACTGCTCGACCGTGCCAGCCAGGCCGCCGTCGCGGATGGAGGCCAGCGCCTCGGGCAGCGCATCGAAGCCCACGATCTTGATCTGGTCGCCCAGGTTGCGCGCGCGCACTGCCTCGAGCGCGCCCAGCGCCATGTCGTCATTGGCGGCGATAATCACGTCCGGCGGCTCGCTCATGCCGGCCAGGATCGACTCGGTGACCGATAGGCCCTGGTCGCGGGCGAAATTGGCGGTCTGCTCGGCGACGATCTGGTACTTGTCGGGCTGCTTGTCGAGGACGTTGTGCAGGCCCTTGTTGCGGTCGATCGCCGGCGAGGCGCCGGGCTGACCCTGCAGGTTGATGATCTTCGCCCCATCCGGGTAGTTGGCCAGCAGCCACTCGCCCTGGGCCTCGCCGCCCTTGACGTTGTCGGCACCGACATGGGCGAGGATGCCCTCGACCCCGTCCACCCGCCGGTCCACGGTGACCACCGGCACGTTGTTCTCGACCGCCGTGGCGAGGGCAGGCGCCATCGCGTTCACGTCGGACGGGCTGATCACGATGCCTTGCACGCCCTGCACGATCGCCGCCTCGACGTCGGCGGTCTGCTTGGGCGCGCTGTTCTGCCCGTCGCTGTCGATCGTCTTGACGCCGAGCTTGGTCGCCTCGTCCTTGATCTCCTTCAGCATGTGCACGAAGAACGGGAACGTCAGCGAAGGCACGGATGCCAGGATCGTGGTCTCCTGGGCACGGGCGCCGAGGCCGCCCATGGACACGCCCGCGAGAAGTACCGCAGCGACAAGCGCGCTGCGCCGGACCAGCTTCATCTACGACCTCCCTCATCGCCGCCGCATCTCGGCCACGTTGGCGGGACAGTAATCCCGCCAATAGGGGAGGAAAAGTAGGCTTTTTCAGGCCGCGACGGGCAGGGCAGTGCCGATCAGGCAGTCACGGGTGACGATCGCGGCGAGCTCGTCCTCGCTCCAGCCCTCGGTTCCGGTCGGCCGCTCCGGCAACACCAGGTAGCGCAGCTCCGCCGTGCTGTCGTGGACCTCGATCTGCACCCCCTCCGGCAGGTCGAGGCCGAACTCCGCCAGCACCGCGCGCGGCTCGCGCACCACCCGCGCACGGTAGGCCTTCGACTTGTACCAGTCCGGCGAGCCGCCCAGGAGGAAGCGCGGGTAGCAGGAGCAGAGCGTGCAGACGATGACGTTGTGCAGGTCCGGCGTGTCCGCCACCGCCCGGATCGGGATGCCGCCGGCATCGATGCCGAGTTCCCCTGCCGCCGCGTTCACGTCCTGGAGGAGCCTCGCCCGGAAGTCCGGATCGAGCCAAGCCCGCGCCACCAGCCGGCCGCCCGCGGCCGGGCTGGCCGCGTCGATCTTCTCCAGGGTGCGGTGGATGTCGGCCGGCGTGCACAGGCCCTTCTGCACGATCAGCTCGGCCATGGCCTCGGTCAGCGCCATGTGCCAGGTCAGCGGTGCGTCCTCAATGTCCGGCTGCCTGGGATGCGGGTGGACGTGCCCGTCATGCCCGTGTCCGTGTCCGTCATGCGCGTGGGTCATCGCCGCGGCTCCAGCCAGTGCTCGTAGAGATCCAGGACCACCGTGTCGCGCGGGTCGCCGACGTAGTCCGGCCAGAGCGTGGTTTGGCGGAAGCGCACCCGCCAGACCGGCTGGTCTGGGCCGCGCCCGCCATAGGCCAGGCGCTCCGCGTCCGGCATCCGGCCGGCAAGGCCGATCACCACGCCTTCCTTGCCGCGCACGAAGCGCGGCGTGCGGTGATGCCCGGGCGGGTCCATCTGCAGGACCCGGACGGTGGTGCCGACGGTCACGGACATGAAGCCGCCTCCGCATGACGCGCCTTGGCCGCCTCGATCGCCCGGCCGAGCTCGCTGGGCGTCACCAGCCCCTTCTCCAGCGCCAGATTGGCGGCTGCCTGGATCCAGCGCTGGTAGTAGCTGAGCTCCTCGTACGCGCCGGGCCCAAGCTCCTCGATGGTCCGGCGCATCTCGTCCAGCGTGAACAGGTTCGCCCCGATCATCAGCCGCATGATCGCATCGACCTTCTTCTCCCAGGGAGCGTAGTCGTGCGGGCTGCGGTCCACCGGTCCGGCCGGAAGACCGCCGACATCGTGGATGCGCTGCATGGCAACCGGTTGCCTTTTCCAAGATCACGGAAGGACGCCAGGGTGGCCGCTCCGCCCGCGCGATGCAATCGGCTTGCCACCGGCCTCGCTCGGCGTGACTCTGACCTGCAATCATCGGCCGGGCGAAGACGGGCATGTCGGCGGAGATCGAACGCAAGCTCACCACCATCCTGTGCGCCGACGTCGCGGGCTACAGCCGGCTGATGGGGAACGACGAGGTACGCACGCTGGAGCGGCTCCGCAAGCTGCGCGCGCTGTTCGTCGGCCTGATCGAGCGCCGCCGCGGGCGGGTGGTCAACACCTGGGGCGACGGGCTGATCGCCGAGTTCCCCAGCGTGGTCGAGGCGGTGCAAGCCGCGATCGAGGCGCAGAAGGAGCTGCGGCTGGCCGATGACGGCACGGACGAGAGCGAACGGCTGCAGTTCCGGATCGGCGTCAATCTCGGGGACGTGATCGTGGAGGGGCAGGATCTGTACGGCGAGGGGGTTAATGTCGCGGCCAGGCTCCAGGCCCTGGCCGAGCCGGGCGGGGTCATGGTCTCCGGCACGGTCTACGACCATGTCCGCGGCAAGCTGGCGGTGGGCTTCGACTTCGCCGGGCCGCAGCAGCTGCGCAACATCACCGAGCCGGTGCCGGCCTACCGAGTGACCGACGGCCAGGCACCCCCGCCCGCGCGCCGGCCGGCACCGGCCGCCATGCCGCCTGCTGCGGCCAAAGGAGTGCGGCTTGGGCTCGGCTCGCGGCTCCTGCGCACCTACCTCCTGATCGTCGCGTTCTTCTTCCTGATCAACCTGTTCTCCGGCATGAACACAATCTGGTTCCAGTGGCCGGCACTCGGGATCGGCTTCGCCATGGCGCTGCGCTGGTCGCTGTCCCGCTGATCGGGCATGCTCGCTCCAGTGCATCGCAGGGGGCGGCCATGGATCTCGAACTCACCGGCAAAACCGCGCTGGTGACCGGCGGGGCCAGAGGGATCGGCCTCGCCTGCGCGCGCGTGCTCGCGGCGGAAGGGGCGAAGGTCGCGATCTGCGCGCGCACGCCGGCCCATCTGGACCGGGCCCTGGCGGAGCTGCCGGGTGCGATTGGGCTGTGCGCCCATCTGACCGATGCCGAGGCTGCCCAGGACATGGCGCGGACGGCCGAGGAGCGGCTGGGGCCGCTCGACATCCTGGTCAACAGCGCCGGCGCGGCCAGGCGCACCCCGCCGGACGAGCTGACCCCCGCCATCTGGCGGGCCGCCATGGAGGCCAAGTACTTCACCTACATCCATGTCATCGATCCGGTGATCAAGCAGATGGCAGCGCGCGGCAGCGGGGTGATCGTCAATGTCATCGGTGCCGGCGGCAAGGTCGCGGCACCCACCCATCTGCCGGGCGGTGCCGCCAATGCCGCGCTCATGCTGGCCACTGCCGGGCTCGCCACTGCCTATGCGGGACAGGGCGTGCGGGTGGTAGGCGTCAACCCGGGCCTGACCGCGACCGACCGGACCGCCGAGGGTCTGGCGGCGGAGGCGCGGCTGGCCGGCATCGATCCCGAGGAGGCCGGGTGTCGCGCAGTGGCGGGCATTCCGCTCGGCCGGATGGCGCAGCCCGAGGAGATCGCGGCTGCGGTCGCCTTTCTCGCCTCGGCGCGCGCCAGCTATCTCACCGGCGTCACGATCGCGATGGATGGCGGCCGCTATCCGTCCGTGGTCTGAGCCGGGCAGGGCGAGAGCCTCGCGGGTTCGCCGTCGGCCGGGCGGCCGGTGAGTTCGGTGACGGTGGCGCAACGGTCGGCACGGCAGATGGTCCAGTCGGCCGTGGCGTCGCTGCGGGCGAGATCCAGCGAGGGAAGCGGCGGCAGGTCCGGGCGCCACAACCATCCGGTCGCGGTGCGCCGGGCACCTTCGGGCGGATCCATGCCGGCGCCGCTGCCCTCGATCGCGGCCTCCAGCGCCACCAGGCCTTCCGGCGTCGCCTGCCATTGCTCGCTCCACTGGCTCCGCTGGACGCTGTGGGTCCAGCGGAGCTCGATCGTGGGGCTGCCCAGATCCAGGATCAGGCTGCCAAGCGCGAGGCAGATCGTGAGCGCGTCCGCCACCAGTGCCAGCCCAGGAACAGGAGGGACAGGCCGAAGCCCAGCTCGTCGGTGACCGGCAGGGCCAGCACCAGCAGAGTCGCCGCACCAGCGGCGAACACCCGCTCCGGCCATTTCAGCGGACCCAGGAGCCAGCCGACCGTGGCGGCGCCCCACAGGCCGATCGAGACCAGCGCCTTGAGCACCACGTAGGCGGTGGCGAGATAGTCGTCGCCCTGGAGCATCAAGGCCGGGGAATAGACCGCCATGAACGGGACCACATAGCCGGCGATCGCGATCCTGGTGGCGGTGAAGCCGATCCGCATGTGCGAGGCACCGGCGATCGGCGAGGCGGCCAGTGCCGCCAGCGCCACGGGCGGGGTCAGGTCGGCCATGATTCCGAAATAGAACACGAACATGTGGCTGACGAGCAGCGGCACGCCCAGCTCGGCCAGTGCCGGTCCCGCGATCGAGGAGGTGATGATGTAGTTCGGGATGGTCGGGATGCCGGTGCCCAACACCAGGCAGGCCAGCATGGTGAGCAGGAGCGAGAGCAGCAGCGAGTTCTGGCCGATGTCGACGATCCAGCCGGCGAAGTTGGACGCCATGCCGGTCAGCGTGAGCGTGCCGACGATCGTACCGACCAGCGCGCAGGCGACCCCCACCGGCAAAGCGTGGCGGGCACCGTCGGCCAGGGCGTCGCGGCAGAGCAGCAGCGTCGTGCGCCCGCCCTTCACGACCAGGCAGGCCAGGACCAGCAGGAA
>NZ_WUJP01000332.1 GCF_009806515.1 Geminicoccus flavidas
GATCAGGAGCGCGATCACCCCGATCCCGTAGCGGCCGAACGCGGCGGCACCGAGGCCGATCGCGATCCAGAACAGGATGCGCAGGGCGTGGCGCGGGATGGCCTGGCTGATCGGCGTGCCCAGGACCACCAGCGCGGTCAGCGCCAGGCCGATCGTCCCGGCGAACATTGGCGTGTAGCCGGCGAACAGCAGCCAGACCAGGGCCGCGAGTGGCAGGATCAGGTACCAGTCGCGCCGCAGTGCTGCCAGCGCGCTCGGGCATTCGCTCTTCGGCAGGCCGACCAGGCCGTGCTTGCCTGCCTCCAGGTGGACCACCCAGAAGGCCGTGGCGAAGTAGAGGATGGCAGGAATGGTCGCGGCGATCGCGATCTCGACATAGGGCACGTCGATGGTCTCGGCCATGATGAAGGCCACCGCCCCCATCACCGGCGGCATGATCTGCCCGCCCATGGATGCGGTGGCTTCCACGGCGCCGGCGAAGGCTGGGCGGTAGCCGAACCGCTTCATCAGCGGGATGGTGAACTGGCCGGTGGTGACGACGTTGGCCACGCCGCTGCCGTTGATCGTGCCCATCAGCCCGGACGAGATCACCGCGACCTTGGCGGGCCCGCCCTGGCTGTGCCCGACCGTGCCCATGGCGATGTCGTTGAACAGCCGGATCATCCCGGCGCGTTCCAGGAAGGCGCCGAACAGGATGAACAGGAAGATGAAGGACGAGCTGACATAGATGGCAGTGCCGTAGATGCCCTCGGTGCCGAGGAACATCTGGTCGACCACCTGGGCGAAGTCGTAGGGGCGGTGGTCGAGCGGTGCCGGTGCGTACTCGCCGAACAGGGCATAGAGCAGGAACACCGCGCAGATGATCGGCAGGGCCAGGCCCAGCAGCCGGCGCGAGGCCTCGAACACCAGCAGGATGACGAGCACGCCCACGGCGAGATCGGTCGTGGTGGGATCGCCCGCGCGCAGGATCAACGCGTCGTGGAACACCCAGTGATAGAGGCCCAGCACGAAGCCGGCGACACCCAGCCCCCAGCCGACGAGGCGGGACCGCCCGGGGCCACGCTCGGCCAGCAGGGTGAAGCACAAGAGCAGGAGGAAGCCGACATGGACGCTGCGCACCACCATGGACGGCAGGGGCGAGAGAGCCGCGGTCCAGAGCTGGAAGGCCGAGAACGCCAGCGCGATCGTCATGATCGTGCCGCCGGCGCGGCCCTTGCCGAAGGCCAGCGCGCCGGGATCGTCGCCCGCCGCCAGGCCGCTCAACGCTTCATGCCCTTTTCGTCGTAGAACCGCTCGGCGCCAGGGTGCAGCGGCAGCGGCATGCCGTTCAGGGCGTCCTCGAGCCTGATCGCCTTGGCCGCAGCATGGGCCGAGGCGAGCTGGTCCAGGTGGGCGAACAGCTGAGCGGTCATCTGGTAGGCAGTCTCGTCGGGCACGTCGCTGTGGGTGACGAGATAG
>NZ_WUJP01000333.1 GCF_009806515.1 Geminicoccus flavidas
TTGGGCACCGCCGCGGTCGGCACGTCGCTGTCCTGGCCGTCATAGGTACCGGCCGGGACGGTCGAGGCGTAGAAGGGCTGGCCGATCTGCTCGATCAGCGAGGCCTCGATCGGCACCACCGTGATCGGCACCGAGGTGGCGAGGTCGCGGATCGAGGCCACGCCCAGGCCGGCCGACTGCAGGGTGGCGTCAAGCTGGCGGTTCTTCATGAGCTCGACCGATTCGGCGAACGGCAGGTACTCGACCTTACCGAGGTCGTCATAGGACATGCCGGCGGCCGCCAGCACGGCGCGGGCATTCAGCTCCGTGCCGGACTTGGGCGCGCCCACCGAGAGCGCCTTGCCCTTCAGGTCGGCGATGGATGCGATGCCGCTCTCCTTGGACGCCACCACCTGGATGTAGTTCGAGTAGATCGCCGCCACCCCGCGCAGCTTGTCGAGCTTCTTCGGGAAGCCCGCTTCCTCGCGGCCGTTCCATGCGTCGATCAGGCTGTCGCCCAGCGTGAAGGCGATCTCGCCCTTGCCCTGCTGGAGCAGGTTCAGGTTCTCGACCGAGGCCTTGGTCGCCTGGGCCGAGGTGCGGGCATCCGGGATGGTGTCGCCGTAGATCTTCGCCAGCGCCACGCCCAGGGGATAGTAGACGCCTGACGTGCCGCCGGTCAGCACGGTGACGTATTCCGCGGCCTGGAGCCGGCTGCAGAGCAGGGCGGAGCCTGCCACCGCCGAGCCCAGGAGAAGGCGCCTCGAGATCATCTGCATTGCCTCCCGATCGTTGAGCTGCCGCAGCAGCACTCGGCGAGCATGCTTGACCGAACTGGCCGGTGCCGTCCATCGGTTGCGGCAAGGACAAAGATGCCGGGGCAGGTGAGGCGCGCATGCAGGCAATCCCGGAACAACTCGGCCGGACGGTCTATGCCGAGGTCGACGAGGAGGCGGGTCCGGACCCGCTGCTGCAGGCGGCGGGCTGGCTGGCCCGTTTTGAGCCGTGGCTGGGCCACTGCCGGAACGTGGGCCTCGCGGTGGCAGCGCGGCAAGGCGTGCGGGCGACTGTGGTCTCGGCCGGCTACCAGGACGACCGGGCGGCGATCATCCACCTGGTGGGCCCACGGCCGACAGGCCTGACGGCGCGCTGGAAGCTGGAAGGTGCGGCGGCGACCCTGGAGGCGGAGGACGGCGTGCTGCGGCTCAGCCGTGCCGGCCAGGTTCTGGATCCGTCCGGCATCGCACTGCCGGACGCGCTGCCGGAACGGGTGGCGATCTTGAACGACGCGCTGGCAAGAGCCGCTGCGTCCAGCCTGGTGGAGACGGTCGAATGACGGACAAGGTGCTGCTGGTCACCGGCGGCGGGCGCGGCATCGGGGCGGCGATCTGCCGGCTGGCGGCGCGCGACGGCTGGGACGTCGCGATCAACTATGCGGCCAAGCCCGGTCCGGCGGAGGAGGTCGCAGACGCGGTGCGTGCCGCCGGGCGCCGCGCGGTCACGATCGCGGGCGACGTCGCCGACCAAGCGGCGGTCGTGCGGATGTTCGACAAGGCCGAGGCGGCGCTCGGCAAGGTGACCAGCGTGGTGGCCAATGCCGGGATCGTCAACAAGGTGGGCCCGCTCGCCGACATGCCGGTCGACGTGATTCGCCGGGTGATCGATGTCGACCTGCTGGGGGCGATCTGGACGGCACGCGAGGCGGTGCGGCGGATGGGCCGCTCGCACGGCGGCCAGGGCGGGGTGATCGTCAACATCTCGTCGATGGCGGCGGTGTTCCGCGGGGCAGGCGGCTTTACGCCCTACGGCATCGCCAAGCTCGGCGTCGACGCGCTCACCGAGGGGCTGGGCAAGGACGTGGGTGGCGACGGCATCCGGGTCTGCGGGATCCGGCCGGGCCTGATCGACACCGAGATGCAGAACGACACCGGGATCGAGAACCGGCTGGAACGGTTCGGCCCGACCGTGCCGATGGGCCGGGCGGGCACGGCCGACGAGGTGGCCGAAGCGGTGGTCTGGCTGCTTTCCGACAAGGCCAGCTACGTCAACGCCACGACCTTCAACGTGTCCGGCGGCAGGTGAGGGCCGGGCCGCTCACTCTCGATCCCGTTACGCGGCGGGTCTGGCTCGATCCGCGCGACCCGAGCTTCTTCCTGGATCCCTATCCAACTTACCGGGCGATGCATGCGCACTGCCCAGTGTTCTTCTGGGAGGAGCTCGGCCACTGGTGCCTGGCTGGGCTGGCCGAGGTGGATGCGGTCCTGCGCGACCGGCACTTTGGCCGCGACGCCTGGCAGGCGGCTGCGTGCGCCGGGCAGGCGCCGCCCGAGATCCCGCCCCGACTGGCACCGTTCTATGCGGTGGAGGCCTGCTCCATGCTGGAGCGGGAGCCGCCTTTGCACACCCGGCTGCGCGGCCAGGTGAGCCGTGTCTTCGTGCCGAGGCGCATCGAGGTGCTGCGTGGCGAGGTGCAGGCACTGGCCGATCGGCTGGTCGACGCCTTCCCGGCTGGCCGGCCGTTCGACCTGCTGCCGGCCTACTGCACCCCGATCCCGGTGGAGACGATCTGCCTGCTCCTGGGTGTGCCGGCGGCGATGGCGCCAGACCTGCTGGACTGGTCGCACCGGATGTTGGCGATGTACCGGCCGGGGCGCAGCCGGGCCGACGAGGACGCGGCGGTGGCGGCTACGGAGGCCTTTGTGGCTTGGCTGAAGGCGCTGATCCGGGAGCGGCGCCACTGTCCAGGACACGACCTGATCAGCCAGCTGGCCGGCCAGGACCCGGCAGAGGGGGGCCTGAGCGAGGACGAGCTGGTCTCGACCTGCATCCTGCTGCTGAATGCAGGTCACGAGGCCACCGTCCATGCGCTGGGCAATGCCGTTGCCGTCCTGCTGGCAGAGCCAGGCGATCCCGCAGCCCGCTTCGCCAGGCCCGAGGCCGCTTCCGCGACGGTCGAGGAAGCGCTGCGTTTCGTCCCGCCGCTCCACCTGTTCTGCCGCCATGCGCTGGCCGAGGTCGAGCTGGCGGGCCTGAGGCTGCGGCCGGGGGAGCGGATCGGCCTGCTCCTGGGTGCTGCCGGCCGTGATCCGCGCCGGTTCGCCGATCCTGACCGGTTCGATCCCGGACGGGCGGACCGGCGTCACTTGGCGTTCGGAGCGGGCATCCATGCCTGCCTGGGCGCGGCGCTGGCGCGGCTGGAGCTCCAGGTGGCGCTGACGACCCTGTTCCGGCGTTGGCCGGACCTGCGCCTAGCCGCACCCGTGCGCTGCCGCGACAGCTGGCATTTCCACGGGCAGGAGGAGGTGCTGGTGGCGACCGGTGCCGGAGCTCAGGCAATCGGGTAGTAGTCCAGCCGCTCGCCGCGGGTGACGAAGCTGGTTCGCACGAACCGGCCGCTCTCATCGTACCAAATGGAGCCGGAGCGGCCCTGCGTGCCGCTCATCTCGTAGCGGGTTGCCGCCACCTTCCGGCCGTCGCCCAAATCGACCATTTCCGCCACGCCGGGGGTCGTGCTGGTCTTGATCAGCTCGGTGGTCTTGCTGTCGAGCAGGGCGGTCTGGTGGACGATCTCCTGGTTCCAGAACGCGATGTCGGTCATCGTGCCGAGCGGCACGCGGACCCGGCCCTTGGGCCCCTGCACCACGAGCTGCTCATCCTTCGCCGCGAAGCTCACGTCGAAGATGTCGCCGTCGTCGACGATGCGGGAGCGGCCTTTCACCAGCGTGCCGCCCCGCCAGTGCTCGACCGCGTCCTGCTTGAACGACGCCACGGTGATGAAGGCCAGCTTGACCTTGATGTCGATGGCCGTGGTGACCTTGACCAAGTCGTCCTCTGGCTCGAAGCGGATTTCGTGCCGGCCGATATCGTCGCCCTTGCGCATGACCCGGAACGTGGCGTTCTCGAACACGACGTCCGCCCGGCTCCGGTCCGGAAGGAGCAGCGCTCCCGTGGCCGCGAGCAGGAACATGCGGCGTTCGATCATCCAGCTGGCCTCCTTGAGGCGTCCTTCTGACGCCAGAACTTCACTCAAGGCGGGCCGGTTGCGGCACATGCCTGCTGGCGCCGCGTTGCCGCGCCCCTTATTGCAGCGTCTAGCAGAA
>NZ_WUJP01000334.1 GCF_009806515.1 Geminicoccus flavidas
CCGCCCGGGCCAGGACAGGGGGCCGACCTCCCTGCCGACCGCAGCGGTCGGCAGGGAGGTCGGCGAAGATGGCAGCGCAGGCAGGGAGCGGGCTCCGGGTGGCGATGGTCGGCTGCGGGTTCTTCGCCCGCAACCACCTGCTGGCTTGGCATCATCTGCCGGACGTGGACCTGGTGAGCGTGTGCGACCTGGACCGGGACCGCGCCGAAGGGTTTGCCGATCTCGTCGAGGAACAAGGCGGCAGCCGCCCGGCGGTCCATACCGACCTCGCCGCCATGCTGGCCGAACTGCGCCCGGACCTGGTGGACGTGGTGACCACGATGGAGAGCCACGAGGCGCTGGTCGGGATCTGTGCCGAGGCCGGTATCGCCACGATCTGCCAGAAGCCGTTCGCCCCCGATCTCGCCGCGGTCCGCCGGATCGTGGCCACGGCCGAGGTGGCCGGCATTACCTTGATGGTCCACGAGAACTTCCGCTTCCAGGGGCCAATGAAGGAGGTCCGGCGTTGCCTGGATGAGGGCCGGATCGGCACGCCGCTGGCCGCCCGCCTGTCCTGGCGGTGCGGCTTCGACGTGTTCAAGGGCCAGCCCTACCTGGCCCGGGTCGAGCGGCTGGTCCTGCTCGACCTGATGATCCACCTGTTCGACCTCGCTCGCTTCCTGTTCGGCGACGTCGCCCGGATCCTGGCCAGGACCCAGCGGGTGCGCCAGGGGATCGCCGGTGAGGACGGAGCGGTCTGCCTCCTGGAGCACGAGAACGGCACGATCTGCGAGGTGCTGGGCTCGTACCACACCAGGATCGACCCCGACCCGTTCCCGCAGACCCTGATCCGGATCGATGGCACCAAAGGGCATCTGGAGGTCGGCCACGACTACGCGCTTGCGATCCGCACCGCGGCCGGCAGCGAGCAGCGCTCGATCGCCCCGGTGGCACCTGCCTGGGGCGACCCGGTCTGGGCCATGGTCCAGGAAAGCGTAGTCAACACCCAGGTCCATTTCGTCCAGGCGGTGCGTAGCGGACAGGAGGCCGCGACTTCAGCGCGGGACAACGAGAAGACCTTCGCCCTGGTCGAGGCGGCCTACCGCTCGGATGGATTGGGCGCCTGGGTGGATCTGGCCACGGTCTGACCGATCACGCCCCTTCCTCGGGCGCGGCCGGTGTCGGCCGCCCGGGCTTCAGGCTCTGCCAGTCGGAACCGGCGGCGACTACACAGGCTTGGCCGTTCGGAGCCAGGCTCACCATCGTCCAGGTGTCGTTGCCGGACGAGGCGAACATCTGGAGCAAGTGGCCGTTCGACTGCAGCCCGATCGAGACCGGCGCCTCAGCATAGGATCTGGCCAGTTCGCCCCGGATCTGTGCGTAGCCGGTACAGGGCAGGTCCGGCGTTTCCGGGAAGGAGGCCTCGGCCGCGGCGGGGGAGCCGCCGGGAAGGACCGAGAGCAGTAGGGCGACGAGCCAGTGGAACATCCGGGCACTCCAGCGCCCGCGTCCCTGCGGGCCTGAGCCGCAGCATGCAGACTGCTGGTTAATGCCCGCTTAACGAGCGCACCGTCCTGCCACATCACCGTCACACCTTCGCCGTCGATCGGGATTAGTGCCGCTCTCGACTGGTTCCAGCGAACCGGGCAACCGACGGCGACGGGATCGACATGGCCGAGACGCACGACGACGCACGCAAGTTCCGCACCTCGCAGCTCGAGGATGCGATGGGCGAGGGGCACAATCCCACCGCCAACCCCACCATGGGCGAGATCATCGCCAGCCGCTTCTCCCGGCGGGCCATGCTGAAGGGCTCGCTCGCCGTCTCGGCCATCTCGGCAACGGTGGGCCCGGCGGCCCTGCTGGCGGCGGGAGAGGCCAAGGCCGCTTCCCCTTCGGCCTTCAGCTTCGAGGAGGTCGCCGCCGGCGTGGACGAGCACCACCACGTGGCTCCGGGCTATGACGCCGACGTGCTGTTGCGTTGGGGCGACCCGCTCTTCCCGGACTCGCCGCCGTTCGACCCGGAGAACCAGTCGCCCGAGGCGCAGGCCCGGCAGTTCGGCTACAACAACGACTATGTCGGCTATGTCCCGATGCCGGGTGCCGAGGATCCGTCGGCGCACGGGCTGCTCGTGGTCAACCACGAGTACACCAACGAGCACCTGATGTTCCCGGGCATCGTCGAGATCGTCGAGGTCGAGAAGGAGGTGACGCCGGCCAACCCGGAGAAGAACCTCCCGGCGGTCGTCGAGAAGGAACTGCAGATTCAGGTGGCGCCGGCCGATCAGCGGCGGGTCGACATCGAGATGGCCGCCCATGGCGGCACCATCGTCGAGATCCGCAAGGTCGAGGGCAAGTGGCAGGTGGTCCGCGACGGCCGCTACAACCGGCGGATCACCGCGACCACGCCGATGCTGATCAGCGGACCGGCGGCCGGGCATGACCGGCTGAAGACCGGCGCCGATCCGGACGGGCGCAACGTGCTGGGCACGATCAACAACTGTGCCGGCGGCGTGACCCCCTGGGGCACCTACGTCATGGCCGAGGAGAACTTCCACGGCTATTTCGGCGGCGAGCTGCCCCAAGGGCACCCCGAGACGGCGAACTACGAGCGCATGGGCGTACCTGATACCACCTATGAGTGGTTCAAGTTCCACGACCGCTTCGACTTGGCGAAGGAGCCGAACGAGCCGAACCGGTTCGGCTGGATCGTCGAGGTCGACCCGTTCGATCCGGAATCCACGCCCAAGAAGCGCACGGCACTAGGCCGGACCAAGCACGAGGGTGCCGAATCGATCGTCGCGAAGGACGGCCGGGTGGTGTTCTATCTCGGCGACGACGAGCGGTTCGACTACGTCTACAAGTTCGTCACCGCTGGCAGGTTCGACCCGGACGACCGGGCGGCCAACATGGACCTGCTGGACGAGGGCACGCTCTACGTGGCGCGCTTCGATGCGGACGGCAGCATGAAGTGGCTGCCGCTGGTGCATGGGGAAGGGCCGCTCACCGCAGAGAACGGCTTTGCCAGCCAAGCCGACGTGGTGATCGAGACCCGGCGCGCCGCGGACCTGCTGGGTGCCACCAAGATGGACCGCCCGGAGGACGTCGAGCCGGATGGCCGGACCGGCAAGGTCTATGTCATGCTCACCAACAACACCAAGCGAAGCGAGGAGCAGGTCGACGGGGCCAACCCGCGCGCGGCCAACGCGTTCGGCCACATCATCGAGATCCTGGAAGCGGATGGCGACTTCGCCGCGACCGAGGGGCGCTGGGAGGTGCTGCTGAAGTGCGGCGATCCCAGCGTGGCCGAGGTCGGCGCGTCCTTCTCGACCGCGACCACCGAGAACGGCTGGTTCGGGATGCCCGACAACTGCGCGGTCGATTCGGCCGGGCGGCTCTGGGTCACGACCGACGGCAACTCGCCCAATGCCACCGGGCGCACCGACGGGGTGTGGGCGGTCGACACGGAAGGGGAGGCGCGGGCCACCTCGAAGCTGTTCTTTCGGGTGCCGGTGGGGGCGGAGATGTGCGGCCCGCTGTTCACGCCGGACGACCAGACCATGTTCGTGGCAGTCCAGCACCCGGCCGACGGCGGCGAGGACTGGGAGGGCTTCGGCCGGCTGTCCTATTACGAGGACCTCTCGACGCGCTGGCCGGACTTCGACCCGAAGATGCCGGTGAAGCCGTCGGTGGTAGTGATCACCAAGCAGGGCGGCGGCAAGATCGCGGTCTGAGCTGAGACAAGGCGAACCCGAGGACGCTGGTCCTCGGGTTCGTTTGTGCAGAAATGGTTGTGCGACGGCGCAAGCGTCACGCCGCCCCGCTGGCATGACGGGTGCGTGGGATCTCCGGCACAAGACCGGAGCATCCTAGCAGTCGGATCGCTAGAACTTCTCGGGTTCGTCCATGCGTAATGTGCTGAATGGCAACGAGCGTCGGCACGTGGATCCTGCGGCATGAGATGCCCGCAGCAGTGTAACATCATTGGGCTAATCTGCAGGCGAGCTGGCATTGAGGGATGCTGGTGCGTGGATGGCAACCGGTTTTACGGCCCCGGACTGTGAGCGTTGCAGTCGAGCATCAGCGACGACCTGGACCTGGACATGTGTTAGGCCCGTCGCTGCCGCGTTCAGGGAGGGCTTCGTCATGGGACGCACCCGGTCGCAATTTGCCGCCACCGACCCGGCCGCATACGAGCATTTCATGGGGCGCTGGAGCCGCCGTCTGGCCAAACCCTTCCTGGAATTCGTGGGGACCCGCCCGAGCGACCGGGTGCTCGACGTCGGCTGCGGGACTGGCGTGCTGACGGCGGCTCTGGCCGAAGCCGGGGCAGCGGCAGTTGGGATCGATGCTTCGGAGCCCTATCTCGACGGTGCCCGCCGGCTCAGGTCCCACCCGAACATCACCTACGAACTCGGCGATGTGCGCCGCATGCGCTTCGCCGACGGGTTCTTCGACGGGTGCGTCTCCACTTTGGTCCTGGACATCATTCCCGAGGCGGATCGGGTCGCGGGGGAGATGCGGCGGGTGACGCGACCCGGCGGGGTCGTGGCGTCCGGGGTGTATGACTTCTGGGGCGGCCTTTCCGCCTTCGCCCTGGTCTGGGATACGGGTGCGGTGCTCAACGAGGGTATGCGTGCGCTGCGCGACGACCTGAAGGCGCACCCGCTCGTCCGACCGGACGGACAGGCCGAACTGTGGCGAAGGACGGGCCTGACGGAGGTGGTGGAGTTC
>NZ_WUJP01000335.1 GCF_009806515.1 Geminicoccus flavidas
CCCATCGTCATCAGCTTCGATTACGCGTCGTTCGCTGACTACTGGTCCAACTTCAGCACAGGGCAGGGGCGGCTCGGGGCGCATCTGAATGCGCTTCCGGGCGACCTGCGCGACGAGATCCAGAGACACGTTCAAGCCGGATACTTGGCCGGCTTGCCAGATGGGCCGCGCTCGTTCGCCACCATCCTACGTGCTGTCCGAGGGGTGGTCCCGAGCCGGTCCTGAGTACCCCTCAGGCGACCCGCGGGGCGCTATCCGTGCGTTCCCAGGCACGCGCTTGGCGGGGGAAGGCCCCATGCAGACAGGACGCTCTGACCAATCGTTCTCAGGCCGCCACCGGCACCTGGGGCACCGCGCTGATCAGCTCCGCCGTGTAGGGGTGGTGCGGCGGGATGAACACTTTCGACACCGGGCCGTAGTCGACCACCTTGCCCTGGTAGATCACCGCCACGTCGTCGGCGAAGCTGCGCACCAGGGCAAGGTCGTGGCTGATGAACACCAGCGTCAGCTCACGGTCCCTCTGGATGTCGCGCAGGAGCTGGACGACCCGGGCCTGCACCGAGACGTCGAGCGACGCTGTGGGCTCGTCGGCGATCACGATGTCCGGCTCGCTGGCGATCGCCCGGGCGATCGCGATGCGCTGCTTCTGCCCGCCGGAGAGCTGGTAGGGGTAGCGGTCGGCAAACTCCGGCGGGAGGCGGACGGCCGCCAGCAGCCGGCGCACCTCCTGCTTGATGTCGCCCTTGGCCTTGCGCAGCAGCTTGAGCGGCCGGGCGATCGCATAGCCCACCGTGTGGCTGGGGTTGAGGGTCGCATCCGGGTTCTGGAACACCATCTGCAGCCGCGCCAGCACCTCCTTGGGCCTGGCGGTCACGCTGGCCGTGCTGAGCACATAGCCGTCGTCCAGGGCCACCTTGCCGTCCGGCGTCGTCTCGATGCCGAGCATGATCTTGGCAAAGGTCGACTTGCCCGAACCGCTCTCACCGACGATCGCCAGCGTGCGGCCGCGGCTGGCGGCGAAGCTGACGTCGGAAAGGGCCTGCACCTTGGTGCCGCCGCCAGAGGCCAGCGCCAGTCCGCCGCCCTGGACATAGGTCTTGGACAGGTCGCTGACCTCGACCGCCGGCGGCCCGTCCGGCGCCGGTCGCTCGGTGATAGGGTCGCTCAGCTTCGGGATGCTGCCGATCAGGCGGCGGGTGTACT
>NZ_WUJP01000336.1 GCF_009806515.1 Geminicoccus flavidas
CGTGCCGCGGTCGGGTGAACACCTGGGTGCAGGGGCCGGCCTCGACCAGCCGGCCGCGCAGCATCACGCCCACCCGGTCGCAGACCGTGGCGACCGTGCCGAGATCGTGGCTGATGAACAGCATGGCCAGGCCCAGGCGCTGGCGCAGCTCGGCCAAGAGCTCGAGGATGCCCGCCTGCACCCGCACGTCCAGAGCCGTGGTGGGCTCGTCCAGGATCAGCAGCGAGGGGTTGCCCATTAGCGCCATGGCGATCACCACGCGCTGCTGCTGGCCGCCTGAGATCTGGTGCGGGTAGCGCTTGCCGATCGTATCGGGCTCGGGCAGGCGCACGGTCCGGAATGCTTCGACCGCCTTGGCCCGGGCCGCCTGCTCGTCCATGCCCAGATGAAGCCTTGCCACCTCCATGAGCTGCTTTTCCAGTGGGATCACCGGGTTCAGGCTGCTCATCGGCTCCTGATAGACCATCGCCATCCGACCGCCGCGCAAGCTGCGGATCTCGGCATTGCTCAGTGCATAGAGGTCCTTGCCCTCGAACAGGATGCGCCCGCCGGCGAGCCGTCCGTTCTTGGGCAGGTAACGCATCACCGCGAACGCCACGGTCGATTTACCCGAGCCGCTCTCACCCACCAGGCCCACGCTCTCGCCGGCATGGACGGTGAGGCTCACATCCTGGACCGCCAGGCTCTCGCCCTGGCGCGTGCGGTAGGCGATCGACACCTGCTCGAGTGCCAGGACCGGTTGGCTCATCGGTAGGCATTCCCCTGCTGCTTGAAGTCGAGCTTAAGCCTCATGTGAACGGAAATGAAAGCGGGAGCATGCTTCAAGCCGTACCGGCAGGAGGTGCTTGCAAGAACGACATGTTGGAGGCCAAGAACGCGCGAAGGCCAGGCTTGCCGCACTGCGGGATCCTGGCGTCCTTTGAGGGAAGCGACGATTGGCGCTGTTGTTCGTGAGCCATGTGGACGAGCCGGAGCTCTGGCGGGCGGAACTGACCCGGCACGTGCCGGGCCTGGAGATGCGCGTCCATCCGGAGACCGGCGACCCGGCCGAGATCGACATGGCCCTGGTCTGGCTGCCGCCCGAGGGCCTGCTGGCCGGCCTGCCGAACCTGCGGGCGATCTTCTCGCTGGGTGCCGGGGTCGATGCCATGCTGCGCGACCCGACCCTGCCGGCCGACGTGCCGCTCTGTCGCCTGGTCGATTCCTCCCTGACCGCCACGATGAGCGAGTACGTGCTCCTGCACGTCCTCAAATACCATCGCTTCCAGGACCGCTATGCCCGGGACCAGCGGCACGAGCACTGGCAGCTGCGCCTGCCGGGTCCGCCCGCCAGCACCCGGGTCGGCATACTGGGCCTGGGGGTGCTCGGCAGCGATGCCGCCCGCGTCCTGCGAGGCCACGGCTTCAGCCTGCGCGGCTGGTCGCGCACGCAAAAAGACCTGCCGGGCATGGCCTGCTTCAGCGGCGAAGACGGGCTGGCGCCGTTTCTGGCCGAGACCGACATCCTGGTCTGCCTGCTGCCGCTCACGCCTGAGACCACCGGCATTCTGAACTGCGACCTGTTCGGGCTGCTGCCGGACGGTGCCCGGCTGATCCATGCCGGCCGCGGCGCCCATCTGGTAGAGGCCGACCTGCTGGCGGCGCTGGACCGCGGCAAGCTCGCCGGCGCCACGCTGGACGTGTTCACCCAGGAGCCGCTGCCAGAGGGCCACCCGTTCTGGCGGCACGAGGCGATCGACGTAACCCCACATGCCGCCAGCTACAGCCATCCCGAAATCGGTGCCGCCGTGGTCGCGGACAATATCCGGCGCCTTCGGGCCGGCCAGCCGTTGCTGCATCTGGTAAACCGGACACGCGGCTACTGAGGCCGCCGGAGGGCCGGAGTATGGCGTCCAGGATCGTCACTGTCGCGCAGAGCAAGGGCGGGGCCGGCAAGACCACGGTCGCGGTGCAGCTCGCCACCGCAATGCAGGCGACTGGACTGGATGTCTGCCTGATCGATGTCGACCCGCAGGGCAGCCTCAGCCGCTGGTTCGAGGAGCGCCAGCGCCGCCGCGACGGCAGCGACCGGCTGGTGCTGGCCAAGACCGGCGGCTGGCGGCTGGGGGTGGAGCTCAGCCGGCTGGTGCGCGACTTCCCCTTCGTGGTGGTGGACACCCCGCCCCATGCCGACACGGATCTGAAGGCGGCGATCCGCGCCGCCTCGCTGGTGCTGGTACCCTGCCAGCCGAGCCCGCTGGACGTATGGGCGAGCCGGCCGACGCTCGAGATCGCGCGGAGCGAGGGCCGGCCGATCCG
>NZ_WUJP01000283.1 GCF_009806515.1 Geminicoccus flavidas
CGAGCAGGCGGCAGAGTGCCAGGGTCAGGTCGGCGCGGTTCAGGGCATAGAGATGCAGGGAGTCGAAGCCCTCGGCCACCAAGCGGCGGCACTGCTCGGCGGCGACCGTGGTCGCGACCATGCGCGCCAGTTCCGGCTGGTCCTCCAGCCCGTGGAACAGCTCGGCCAGCCAGTCCGGGATGGTAGCGCCGCACATGCCGCTGAAGCGGCGGATCTGGGCGAAGGAATGGATTGGCATGATGCCCGGCACGATCGGCGCCTGGATCCCGGCCGCGTGGCAGGCATCGCGGAAGCGCAGGATCCGGTCGGTGTCGAAGCAGTACTGGGTGATCAGGTGCGAGGCACCGGCCTCGACCTTGATACGCAGATGGGCGAGGTCGGTAGCGGCATCGGGCGCTTCCGGATGAACCTCCGGATAGCAGCCGACCCCGATGTCGAACCGCCCGGCTTCGGCCAGGGCCCGCACCAGATCCGCGGCATGGGCAAAACCGTCCGGTCGTGGCCGATACGCCTTGCCGACGCCATCGGTCGAATCTCCGCGCAGCGCCACCACCCGGGTCACGCCCAGTGCGGTGTAGCGCTCGGCCAGTGCTGCCACGTCGCGCCGGTCCACCGCGGCCGCGGTGATGTGCGGCGCCACCGGCAGGCCGAACCGCTCCTGCAGCTCGCGAACCGTGGTGAAGGTCGCCTCCACCTGCTCGCCGCCGCCCGCCCCGGAGGTGACGGTCAGATGATCCGGGCCCACCGCCGCCAGGCGCGCTACCTCGGTGAAGAAGGTCTCGGTCGCCGGGCCGCTCTTGGGCGGGAACAGCTCGACCGACAGCCTGGGCTGCGGCAGGGGCTCGCCCAGCAGGG
>NZ_WUJP01000337.1 GCF_009806515.1 Geminicoccus flavidas
CTTTCTGATGAACCGGGTGCCGCCGCGCAGCCGCGCGATCGAGGAGGCGGGTACGGCCCTGGCCGAGCTGGGTGTGGTGCCGCTCGACGCGCAGCTGGGCAACCGGCAAAGCTATGTCGCGGCGATGGCGCGGGGGCTGGGCGTGATCGAGCACGAGCCGCGCGGCACGGCCGCCCAGGAAGTTCAGGCCCTGCGCGCCGAGATCGTCCGGGTGAGCGGGCCGGAACTGGCCAAGGGGTCCGCCTAACAGGGGCGGACCCAGACGGATCTAGGAAAAGGAACGCACGCATGTCGGCACCGCCCAGTGGCCAGGGGGCGCCCATCGAGAGCAGGCACCAGCTGGTCGAGTGGATCGCTTCGGGCGAGAAGCCGGCCGAGGCCTGGCGGATCGGCACCGAGCACGAGAAGTTCGTGTTCCGCAAAGACGACCTGACGCCCGTACCCTATGACGGGCCGGACGGGATCGCCGCGGTGCTGGACGGGCTTGCCGAGAAGTTCGGCTGGGAGCGGCTGCTCGAGGACGGCCGGGTGGTGGCGCTGACCCGCAATGGCTGCAACATCACGCTGGAGCCGGGCGGACAGTTCGAGCTGTCGGGCGCGCCGCTGCGCACCATCCACGAGACCTGCGGCGAGGTCACCGGCCATCTCGAGGAATGCCGCTCGGTGGCCGAGCCTCTGGGTCTCGGCATGCTCGGCATGGGCTTCCAGCCGCTCTGGCCGCGCGCGGCGATCCCGTGGATGCCCAAGGGCCGCTACGCGATCATGCGCCGCTACATGCAGAAGGTCGGCACGCTCGGCCTGGACATGATGCTGCGCACCTGCACGGTCCAGGTGAACCTGGACTATGCGTCCGAGGTGGACATGGTGAAGAAGCTCCGGGTGTCGATGGCGCTCCAGCCGGTCGCCACTGCCCTGTTCGCCAACTCGCCCTTCTCCGAAGGCGAGCTCAACGGCTTCCAGAGCTACCGGGCCCATGTCTGGACTGACACGGACAGCGACCGGACCGGGATCCCGCCCTTCGTGTTCGAGGACGGGATGGGCTACGAGCGCTGGGCCGACTACGTACTCGATACGCCCATGTATTTCGTCTACCGCGACGGGCGCTATGTCGACGTGGCCGGGCGCTCGTTCCGCCGCTTCATGGAAGGCGGGCTGGACGAGCTGCCGGGCGAGCTTCCGACCATGAGCGACTGGTCGGACCATGTCACCACCCTGTTCCCCGAGGTGCGGGTCAAAAAATATCTGGAGATGCGCGGCGCCGATTGTGGTGCCTCCGACCAGCTCTGCGGCCTGCCGGCACTCTGGGTGGGCCTGCTCTATGACGGCACGGCCCTGGATGCCGCCCATGACCTGATCCGCGACTGGAGCATGGCCGAGCTCGAGGAGCTGCGCCGGGTGGTGCCGGTGCAGGGGCTGAAAGCACCGTTTCGCGGCCGCACCGTGCAGGACCTGGCCAAGGAGGTGCTGGCGATCGCGGCCCAGGGGCTGAAGGCGCGCGGCCGGCTCGACTGGATCGGCACCAGCGAGGAGCAGTATCTGGCCGACCTGCGCGAGACCGCCGCCAGCGGCCGCACGCCGGCCGACCGCAAGATCGAGCTGTTCCGGGGCCGCTGGCAGGGCCGGGTCGAGCCGGTGTTTGCGGAATTCGCCTACTGAGCCGGAATGGGCCGGGCTGGGGAGGGGCCTTCCGGCTGCCCGCGGGACAAGCAAAAGCGGGCGGTCTTGCGACCGCCCGCTTCCTACTCGTCGTCGCCGCCGCCGACCCCTTGGCTGGCGATAGGCTCAGCTCTCGGCGCTGTCCTTGGGCGTGATCACCTGGCGGCCGCGATACATGCCGGTCTTCAGGTCGACATGATGCGGGCGGCGATACTCGCCGGTCACCTTGTCCTCGATCACGGTCGGGACATTGAGCGCCAGATGGGCGCGGCGCATGTCGCGGCGCGACTTGGATACTTTTCGCTTCGGAACGGCCATGTTCGTCACCCTGGTACGAAGCGCCCGCCTGCGTTCGGGCGCGCAAAACTGCGACCGGGACGGCGGCCGACCCGGGGAGGCCGCTTGATAGAAGCATGACCCCCAGCAAGTCAACCCAGGGCAAGTCGTGGAAGGAATCCCGCAGCCGCTGCGGCCTTGCGCAGGCGCGGCCCCGGCCTAAGCTTCCGGCCCGCTTCCTTCACCTGCATGGATATCCGCCGATGGCGCCCGCACCGATCCCGTTCGTCGACCTGGCAGCACAGCGCCGGCGCCTGAGCGGGCGGATCGAGGCGGCGGTGCAGCAGGTGATCGAGAGCGGTGCCTATATCATGGGGCCGCAAGTGGCCGAGCTCGAGCAGCGCCTGGCCGCCCATGCCGGGGTCGCCCATGTGGTGAGCTGTGCCAACGGTACCCAGGCGATCGAGCTGATCCTGCGCGCCTGGGAAATCGGCCCAGGCGACGCGGTGTTCGTCCCGGCCTTCACCTTCGCCGCCACCGCGGAAGCGCCGGCCTGGCACGGCGCCACCCCGGTATTCTGCGATGTCGAGCCCGAGACTTTCAACCTGGATCCGGCCAGCCTGGAGGCGGCGATCGACCATGCCGCCACGCTCGGGCTGAAGCCGAAAGCGGTGATCCCGGTCGACCTGTTCGGCGTGCCGGCCGACTACCGGGCGATCCATGCCATCGCCCGCCATCACGGGCTGCGTATCCTGCAGGATGCGGCGCAAAGCTATGGGGCCAGCCGGGATGGCAAGCGGGCCGGCGCGCATGCCGATGCTGCGGCGACCAGCTTCTATCCGGCCAAGCCGCTCGGCTGCTACGGCGATGGGGGGGCGATGCTGACCGATGACGCCGATCTGGCCGCCCGGCTGCGCTCCCTACGCTTCCACGGCATGGGCGGCGGCGGCCAGTACGACAATGTCCGGCTCGGCACCACCGGCCGGCTCGACACGATCCAGGCCGCGATCCTCCTGGAGAAGCTGGCGATCCTGGACGAGGAGCAGGCGGCCCGGCAGCGCGTGGCCGACTGCTACGGTGCGGCGCTGGGCAATCTCGCCACCACCCCGCGCACGCCGGAAGGCGTGGCCTCGGCCTGGGCGCAGTACACGCTGCGCCTGCCCGACCGCGACCGGGTCAAGGCGGAGCTGGCCGGCCAGGGCATCCCGACCATGATCTATTACCCCAGGGCCCTGGCTGATCAGGCTGCGTTCGCCGGCTGTCCGGTGAGCCCCACCGGGATCCCGGTCAGCCGCCAGCTCACCGCCGAGGTCCTGGCCCTGCCGATCCATCCCTATCTCGAGGCTGGGGACCAGGACCGGGTGATCGAGGCGCTGCGGCGGGCGCTCGCCACCTGAGAAGCGAATAGTCGAAATTTTTTTCGCCACCGCCTTTCCACGGCCGGACGCCACCCTATATCTGCTAGGCCGGAGGTAACGGAACGCCAGGGCGCCAGAGGGATCGAAAAACCCTGTTGACGCCCACGGATGTTCCTTCTAGAACCCGGCCCACGCAGCCCGGCGGGGTGCTGGACGGCGGCGATGAGTTGCCGGCTGGTTCCAGGCGGTGCTGAGGGTTGGCCCGGTGGGGCTGATCTGGTGTGTTGTTTGACATCGTTGGTTGGTGGAGCGCTTGGAATAGAGCGTTTTGGAGGGATGTGCGGGCGGCGT
>NZ_WUJP01000284.1 GCF_009806515.1 Geminicoccus flavidas
GGAAGTGGCGGAGGACCCGGCGGTCCTCATGCAGCCGGTCGAGGGTGGTGGGCTCGGACATGAGCTGCTCCGGTTGCTGGGAGGCGCTGATGGCGGTGTCGCCGCGGGGCGGGCTCATGCCAGCGCCTCGCTGCGGCCATGGGGCGGGAAGGGCAGGACCTGGGCATCGGCCAGCCTGGCCGACCACAGGACCACGGTGAGATCGCCACCCGGCACCCGCACGGGCGGCTCGACCTGGAAGCCCAGCTCCTCGAACCAGCCGTGCATCTCCGGGTCGGTGAAGCCCAGGCGGCGGTGCTGGCGTACCTCGCGCAGTTCCTCGCGCTCGTGCCGGGCCAGATCGACCACCACGATGCGCCCGCCCGGCGCCAGCACCCGGCGGGCCTCGGCGAGTGCCGCGAATGGGTCGTCAGCGAAATGCAGCACCTGATGGAAGGTCACCGCGCTGAACGAGGCGTCGGGCAGCGGCAGCTGGTACATGTCGCCGTGGCGAACCTGGCAGTTGCGCGCCTCGCGCCGGTCCAGATTGGCTCGCGCGATCTTGAGCATGTCCTGGGCGACGTCGACGCCCAGGCCATAGCCGATCCGGCTGGCAAGCAGTTGCAGGACTTGGCCGGTGCCGGTGCCGATGTCGAGCAGCGAGGGCGTGCTGACGCCTTCGAACTGCCTGACGAGGGCCGCCTCGATCGCCGCGGTTTCGGCGGGACCCAGCTCGCGCTCCTGGTCCCAGGCCTTGGCATGGTGGTCGAACCAAGCCTCGGCGGCCCGGCGCCGCGCGGCACGCACCACTTCGAGGCGGCGGCGATCGAGCTGGAGCACGCCGTCCTCGGCCGGCAGGAGGCGGCAGATCGAGCGGGCGAGCCTGGCACCATCCCCGTCCTGGGCGCGCCGGTAGAACACCCAGCTCCCTTCGCGGAACCGGTCGAGCAGGCCGGCTTCGGCCAGGATCTTCAGATGGCGGGAGATGCGCGGCTGCGACTGGCCCAGGACCTGGACCAGCTCGCTGACCGTCCATTCGCCCTGGGCGCAGATGGCGAGCAGGCGCAGCCGTGACGGGTCGGCCGCGGCAGCGAGGCCATCCAGCAGTTGGGCGAGTTCGGGGCCGGCAGCATCCA
>NZ_WUJP01000285.1 GCF_009806515.1 Geminicoccus flavidas
TCTCAAGTCTCCTGAGACATATCTACATTTCTTTATATCCAAGGGTCAAGCGCTCCGGTACTGGCCACAGCAAGGGTGCCGATCCGGGCCCATCGGATGGCTCAACTTGAATCCCTGTCGCGTGGCACGTACTTCTCCCGGCGGACTGATGAATGACGACCCTTCCCCCATCCTCCGCCATCGAGAGGTGAAGATGAGCCAGCAAGGGCGCATGGCGCGGCCTATTGCGATCCTGGCGCTCGCGCTGACCCTGGCGGGCTGCGCCACGGCCGAGGATCCGGACCCGTGGGAGCCGGTCAACCGGGTGATCTTCGACTTCAACGAGGTCGCGGACCGCGTGGTCCTCACCCCGGTCTCGCGCGGCTACCAGGCAGCGGTGCCCGAGCCGGTGCGGGACAGCGTCAGCAACTTCCTGAGCAACCTGCGCGAGCCCACCAACTTCGTGAACCTGGCGCTCCAGGGCGAGCGGGAAGAGTTCGGCACGTCGGTCGGCCGGTTCTTCATCAACACTACGCTGGGCGTGGGCGGCCTATTCGATGCCGCCTCGGTGTTCGGCTACCAGAAGCACGAGACCCAGTTCGGCACGACCCTGCAGAAATGGGGCGTGGGGCCCGGACCCTATGTGGTCCTGCCCCTGTTCGGCCCCGATGTCGTGCGCGGCGCGGTGGGTCGCCTGCCGGACATGACCCTGAACCCGACCTTCTACGTGAGCAGCGACTGGCCCTGGATCACCCAGAACGTCATGGAGGGCGTCGACTTCCACGTTCAGAACATGGATGTGATCGAGGACCTGCGCCGGGGCAGCCTCGACATGTACGCCACGGTGCGCTCG
>NZ_WUJP01000286.1 GCF_009806515.1 Geminicoccus flavidas
ATCTATCTGCAGCGGTTGGGAGCGGAGATCGCCGGCAGCGGTTCGGATGCCCAGTATGACGCGATCTTCGAGGAGGAGCCGGATGTTGAGTGATGCCCGCGCGGCCAAGGTGAGCCGGCGCGGCTTGTTGGCCGGTGCCACAGCACTGGCCGTTCTGGCGACACTCCTTGTCCCGGCTGGCGCGCAGGAAAGTCCGTCGGCCTTCATGGACGGAGTCGGCCAAGAGGTGGTGGCCGCTTTCCAGGACGACTCGCTGAACGACCAGGAGCGGCTGTCACGGCTGGTGTCGATCCTGGACAAGAGCGTCGACTTCGAGATCATCGGTCGGCTGGTCATCGGCCGCTACTGGCGCCAGGCGAGCCCGGAGCAGCAGCAGGAGTTCGTCGACCTGTTCCGGCAGTTCACCATCCAGACGATCGCCTCTCAGTTGCGCAACTACGGGGGCGAGACCTACGAGATCACCGATGAGCGCGTGGTCGATGACCGGGACGCGGTCGTGTCGAGCAAGATCGTGCGCGTCCAGGGCCAGCCGCCGGCCAATGTCGACTGGCGGGTGCGCCGCAGCGAGGACGGCTTCAAGATCATCGACGTGGTCGGGGAGGGCGTGTCGGCGGTGGTCACCTGGCGTCAGGAATATGGTGAAGTGCTGGCGCGCAGCGGTTTCGACGGGGTGATTGCCCGCCTGAAGGAGCAGATCGCGGCGCGCCGCGCGGCCTGAGCCGCTGGCCGCTCCTGGTCGGGCACCGGCTTCGCCACGCCCGACCCGTCCTTTTCATTGCCGCTGGCGTTCCAGCTCTTTGATCCGTGCCTGAGCGCGCGTCAGCTCCAGCCGCAGCCCGTCCGGGTCCTCCAGGACCGGGAGTTCCGCCGCCGACCGTGCGCCGGCGACAGGTTTGGCGATCATCGACCGCTGCGCTGCCAGCTCGCCCAGCGCCTGCGCCATCGCATCCAGCTCGGCGCGGGCAGCAGCGATCCCGCTCTGGGCCTTGGTGAACTCGTCGAGCCTGGCCGCGGCCGCCTTGGTCAGTTCCTGCGCCTCGCGCTCCAGCCGGTCACGCTCGTCGCGCACCGTGGCGAGCTCTCCGTCGAGTGCCCGGTTGGCTTCGCGCAACTGCCCGTTCTCCCGCTCCAGATTCCTGATCCGGTCGTTCAGCCGGCCGATCTCCGCCAGCCGGTCGGCAGCGTCCTTGGCCGCGGCACCGGTGAGTGCCCGCTGCTCCTCGACCTTGGCCCGGATCTGCGCGAACGCTTCCTCGAGCTGCGCCGCGCTGGCGCCGTCCTCCACCGCCAGCGCCGGGCCAGCACCGACAAGCACGGCACAGAGCAGCATCACCACCGGTCTCAAGCCGGATCCTCCACCTCCGTGGCCACGCCGGTGACGCCACGGGCAAGCGACGCTTCCAGGAACTGGTCGAGATCGCCGTCCAGCACACCCTGCGTGTCCGAGGTCTCCACCCCGGTGCGCAGGTCCTTCACCATCCGGTAGGGCTGCAGCACGTAGGAGCGGATCTGGTGGCCCCAGCCGATGTCGGTCTTGGCCGCCTCGGTCGCATCCGCCGCCGCCCGGCGCTTCTGCAGCTCCAGCTCGTAGAGCCGGGCGCGCAGCATCCCGAACGCAGTGTCGCGGTTGCGGTGCTGCGAACGGTCGGTCTGGCAGCTCACCACGATGCCGGTGGGCAGATGGGTGATGCGGATCGCCGATTCCGTCCGGTTGACGTGCTGGCCGCCCGCACCGGACGCCCGGTATGTGTCGATGCGCAGGTCCTTGTCCTGGATGCCGACCTCGATCGAATCGTCGATCTCGGGATAGACCCAGACGGAGGCGAAGCTGGTATGCCGGCGCGCCTGGCTGTCATAGGGCGAGATGCGCACGAGCCGGTGCACGCCCGCCTCGGTCTTCAGCCAACCATAGGCGTTCTCGCCCTCCAGCCGGAGCGTGGCGGACTTGATCCCGGCCTCCTCGCCTTCGGTCTCCTGGATCAGGTTGACCTTGTAACCGTGCTGCTCGGCCCAGCGCGTGTACATGCGCATGAGCATCTCGGCCCAGTCCTGGCTCTCCGTGCCGCCGGCACCCGCGTTGATCTCGATGAACGCGTTGTTGCGGTCGGCCTCGCCGGACAACATCGCCTCGAGCTGCAGGCGGCGGACGGTGTTCTTCAGGCCGGTGAGCTCGCGCTGGATGTCGCCGAGCGTCGCGTCGTCGTTCTCCGCCTCGGCCAGTTCCGCCAGCTCCAGCCCGTCGTTCAGCCGGGTCTCGATCTCGCGGACCTGATCGATCCGTGCGGCCAGGCCGTTGCGCTCGCGCATGATCTTCTGCGCGCGCTCGGCATCGTTCCAGAGCGTCGGATCCTCGGAAA
>NZ_WUJP01001029.1 GCF_009806515.1 Geminicoccus flavidas
TCTCTCGGGTCCACATCCCGAGCTTCCACCACACCCAGATCCCCCCCAACCCATTCTCAAACAGGCTCTAAGAACATCATGGGCCAAAAGGCTGCAATTAGGTGCAGGTCCTTTCTCGTGGCCGTTCAGGGTCCTGACACGGCCAAAGAGGGACTAGTGTGAACCAAGAGCCCGCGCTGCATGGTCAGGTCTGGTGTGGCTAAGGTTGTAGATTTGATTAGCCTAGCTTGCCGAAGTTCGGGGATGCAACCGACTCCAGTCGGTGCGGCAGACGGTCATGTGGCTGTGATCCTCTGCATGAGGCTCTGCAGGGTGCCATCGAAGCAATGAGCGGTTGCCTACGACATGGGGGTATCGTGCAGCGTACGCTGCTTCGTCAATATGATCTCCTGCAAGCTAAAATCTGCTTGCGCATGATGTGTTTACTCCAGTTACCATTCATAAAGTTACTTATGTAGTATTAATTAGATAAGATGGATGCTTCTATAGTTTCCGAACCATAAGTATCACAATATGTCACATGATTATACGTCATGTATACCTAGGGAAGCAATGGCAAATAACTATTGTTCTCCCCGAGCATTTTGCTGGTCAGCCACACAATGCACCTAATTTTAATTCACGCTCTGCATGGGAGCGACCTATGTCTAAGAGCGCTCGTCCTTCTCCGCCAAGTTTCATCCACGCCCCCGCATGGGGAGCGACTGTTCTGCGATAACCTGCTGCTTGCCTGAGGGAACTACTCTGAGTGTGCCAACCTCCGGCGGTGGCTGGTGATACCAGTAATCGGGACGCCCAGGGGCCCGGCAGAATCAGATGCGTCCTGGGTTCGAGGCCTGCGCGAACCTCCAGGGGGACGACATCAACTGCCAGTTCGCACGATCAGACGATCAGCGGCCCATCCGCATCGTAGGCCGGCTTCGCGCCGACATGCTCGATCCGACGGCGCCAGTTCGCGCTGAGGAAGTAGAACCGCAGGGAGTCGGCGTCCGGGTCGATCTTTGATAGCAGCCGCGCCCGCAGCACCGTCCATTGCGCCGGCTGCAGCTAGCAGAGTGACCTTCCCGGGATTTCTTCATACTTGGTGCGGTGGCAAGCTGCCGGCACGCCAGGTGTCCGCGGCATTCCCCGCGGCTGGAGGGTTCGGCTTGGTCAGCAGAGAACGGAACAGCATGCAGCGCCTGGTCCTCCAGTTCCTGCATGGCTATCTGAACGCCCGCGGCAATGCCGGATCCGAGATCGACCTGGCGGACGATCTCGCCATCGTCCGCTACCGGGTACCGATGGGCCGGTCGGCGGAGCTCTTCTATTGGGGTGCGGGGCCTCGGCGGCTGCC
>NZ_WUJP01001030.1 GCF_009806515.1 Geminicoccus flavidas
CCTGGAGGCGGGCATGTGGCTGACGGTGATCGGCGCCGAAGCCGCCGCCCACCTGCCGGTTCTTCCCCCGTCGATGCAGAAGCTGGGCGACGAGCATCTGATGGAGGCCGATCTGCCGCTCGCTGCCGAGGCGGCAGCAAAGGTCCAGGTCGCCGAGATCGAGGGACCGGAGGCGGTCACGGCGTTCAACCGGCTGGCGCTGTTCGCGAGGATCCCAGGTGATCGGGTAGATCGCGCCCAGGCTGCGTTCTTCCGTGCCGACTACCAGGGCGAGCCGGCGGCGGCAGCCCGGTTCGGCTGGGCTGGCCCTGACCTGGTCGTGGTCGACCATGTGCTGACCCTGCCGGCATTCCGGCGCCGCGGGATGGGCGAGACGCTGATGGCGGCCATGGCCGCCAGGGCAGGCCGGGAAGGTGCCAAGCGCATGCTGCTGATCTCATCGCAGCAGGGCCGGCGGCTGTACGAACGCATCGGCTTTCGGACGCTGGCGCCGGTCGTGGTCTATCAGGATGGCGGCGAGGATGCGGACGAGCGGGCTACGTCGGGAACTGGGGTGCGAGCCGTCGATGCTGCGATGCGGGACTGCGAAGGCTGAACGTCGGAAGGTCCGCCAGTACAGTCGGGCGAAGTGGCTGGGGTTGGCGTAGCCCCTGGAACGCGTGTAGCAGCCGGAGGTCGTTTCTGGGACGAAGAGGACGATGCTGGTGCCGCTGCGGTAGAGCACGCGGAGCCTGGGCCGGCCGCCGGGGCCTGCGGCTGCTGGCAGGGACGGATTGGCGGCGCCCGGGCTGGCGCTCTAGGTGCCGGTCCGGGTCGGTGCTGGACGCCGGGGCGTCGGGCCGCGTAAGAAGGTTGCCGACGGTTCCCTCGGGATGAAAAAGGGAACGCGGTGCAGGTGGAGCGATCCATCCCAAGCCGCGGCTGCCCCCGCAACTGTAAGTGGCGAGTAACGCGTCATGATGCCACTGGGCCCGTGCCGGCCCGGGAAGGTGATGCGACCACGACGACCCACAAGCCAGGAGACCTGCCGTCACCATCAGGTCCATGACCTCGAGCGGGGATGCTCAGGAGGGCTTCATGACGGTCGGCAGCGCGTCCTTGCGCTTCTCATCGCATATCCGCCTCGGCGGTCGGGGCCATCTGGCCGGATCGAGCGGCGGGGCCAGTCCTGACCATCGGACGCTCGCATCATGTGTTCGAAGGACAGGTCGATGATGCCATCTCCCGTGCGGCCATTGCTCGGCACCGCCGCCCTCCTGCTCGCGTGCTCGTCGAGTGCGGCACTCGCGCAAGCCCGGCCCTATCCCGTGACGCTGCAGAACTGCGGCCAGGAGCTGACGTTCACCAGGGCGCCCGAGCGTGCGGTGGTGATCGGCCAGAGCACGACCGAGATCCTCTATCTGCTGGGCGTGGCGGATCACGTCGCCGGCACGGCACTGTGGGTCAGCCCGGTGCTGGAAGGATTGGCGGCGGTGAACGCCAAGGTGGAGCGCCTGGCCGACAACGACCCGAGCTTCGAGAGCGTGGTCGGCAAGAAGCCGGACCTGGTGGCGACCCAGTTCCAGTGGCAGGTCGGCCCCGAGGGCGTGATCGCCACGCCGGAGCAGTTCGCGGAGCTGGGCATCCCGGTCTACACCTCGCCGGCGGACTGCGTCGGCAAGGACAATTCCGGTGGCGGCGACGGGGTGCGCACCGCGAAGTTCACCATGGATCTGGTCTACCAGGAGATCGACGACCTGGCCCGCATCTTCGGTGTGGAGGAACATGGCCAGGCGCTGATCGCCGAGATCAGGGACCGCGAGACGGCAGCCAGGGCCAGACTCGGAGGGCTGGACGGCAAAGTCTCGGCCGTCTTCTGGTTCTCCAGCGCCGAGCTGGACATCGACCCTTACGTAGCCGGGCAGAGCGGTGCCCCGGGCTACATGATGTCGGCGCTGGGCGTGACCAACGTCATCGAGAGCGAGGAAGAGTGGCCTACGGTCGGCTGGGAGACGATCGCCCGGGCGAACCCAACGGTCATCGTCGCCGGCAAGATGGAGCGCCGCCGCTTTCCCGCCGACGACATCGCGGTGAAGCGGGAGTTCCTGCGCACCGATCCGGTCGCGAGCCAGATGGAGGCGGTCCGGCAGGGCCACGTGGTCGAGATGGATGCGCAGGCCATGAACCCGACGATCCGCACGATCCAGGGCATGGAAGTCCTGGCCGACGCCCTGATCGCAGCAGGCTTGGGCAAGTAGGGATCAGCCGACCGTGACGTGGCGTCGCCTCGCGGCCGGCGGGCTGGCCATGCTCGTCCTTCTGGCGGCCCTGGCCATGGGTGCCGCCATCGGCGAGACCCGCATCCCGCTCGACGTGGTTGGCAAGACGCTGGCCAACCGGCTGTGGGGAGCCGGTTACGGGCTCGACCCGATCGACGAGGGGGTGGTCTGGCACTATCGCGTGGCGCGCGCACTCGTCGCCGCTGCCTGCGGTGCTGCGCTCGCGGTGTGCGGCGCGGTCCTGCAGTCGATGTTGCGCAATGCCCTGGCCGATCCCTACCTGCTGGGCATCTCCGCCGGCGCGTCGAGCGGTGCAGTGTCGGTGGCGATCCTCGGGCTGGGAGGCGGCTTCCTGTCGCTCTCGCTGGGAGCACTGATTGGCGCCCTGGTGGCGTTTGGGCTGGTGGCGCTCCTGGCACTGAAGGCCGGCCGCGGTGCCGCGGCGATCATCCTGGCGGGCATCGCCGGCTCCCAGCTCTTCAGCGCGTTGACCTCCTTCATCGTGACCAAGTCGGCCAATGCCGAGCAGGCGCGCGGGATCATGTTTTGGCTGCTCGGCAACCTGTCCGGGGTCCGCTGGCCGGATGTCGGCCTGGCGCTGCCGGTGGCGCTCATCGGCTGCCTCGTCTGCATCGCGCATGCCCGAGCACTGGATGCCTTCGCCTTTGGCGCCAATGCCGCGGCGGCACTCGGCATCGCGGTGCGGCGGATGCAGGTGATCATGTTCGGCGCCACCGCGCTGATGACCGCGATCATGGTCTCGATCGTGGGCTCGATCGGCTTCGTGGGCTTGGTCATCCCCCATGCGGCGCGCGCCCTGGTGGGCGTGCGCCACCATGCGCTGCTGCCCGTATCGGCCCTGCTGGGCGCCGTGTTCATGATCGCCGCCGACATCCTGTCGCGCACGATCATCCCGGGCCAGGTCCTCCCGATCGGGGTGATGACCGCCCTGTTCGGCGCTCCGGCCTTCGCGGTGATCCTGATGCAGCGCCCGGTGACACGGTGATGCTGGCTGCCCGCAACCTGACTTGGCGTGCCGGCGGCCGCACCATCCTGAGCGGGATCTCGCTGATGGCGGCCGAGAGCGAGTTCCTGGCGATCGTCGGGCCGAATGGATCCGGCAAGTCCAGCCTGCTCACCCTGCTGGCCGGCCTGCGCCCGCCACGTGCCGGCCAGGTCCTGCTCCGCGGCGTCGACCTGCAGGATATCCGCCGGCGCGACGTCGCGCGGGTCATCGCCCTGGTCGAGCAGCAGGCGGAGACCGGCGAGCGCCTGACCGCGCGCCAGGCGGTGAAGCTCGGCCGCACTCCGCATCTGGGGCCGCTGCGTCCCTGGTCCAGGCAGGACGACCGGATCGTGGACGCAGCACTGGCCTCGGTCGGCATGACCGGATTCGCGTCGCGCCCGTGGCCCTCCCTGTCCGGTGGCGAGCGCCAGCGCCTGCACATCGCCCGTGCCCTGGCCCAGGCGCCCCGGATCCTGATCCTGGACGAGCCGACCAACCATCTCGACGTCGAGCACCAGCTCGGCCTGCTCGAACTCGTGCGCGCACGCGACCTGACGGTGATCGCCGCCCTGCACGACCTTAATCACGCCGCCATGTTCGCCGACCGGATCGCCGTGCTCGACCGGGGCCGGCTGGTGGCGACCGGCCGCCCGGCGGAGATCCTGACCCCCCGGCTCCTGGCCGAGATCTTCCATGTCGACGCCCGAGTCGAGCCTGGCCCCGACGGGCGCTGCTTCATCCGCCTGCTCGGCGTGTCTCGGCCCGCTCCTGAGGAATGCCCGGCCCGATGACCGCCGGTCGCCTGCTGCTCGCCGCCGCGATCCTGATCCTCGCCACCGGCCCCGGCCGCGCCGAGGTGATCGAGGTGCGCATGCTCAATCGCGGCCTGCACGGCTCGATGGTGTTCGAACCGGACTATGTCGAGCTCCGGCCCGGCGACACGCTGCAGTTCCGGGTCGGCCATCGCAGCCACAACGCCGCCTCGATCGACGGCATGGTTCCGGACGGCCATCCGGGCTTCAAGGGCCAGATCGACGAGGAGATCGCCGTGGCGCTGGACCAGCCCGGCATCTACGGGATCAAGTGCTCGCCCCATTTCGGCATGGGCATGGTGATGCTGGTCCGGGTCGGCGAAGTCGAGCTGCCGGCCGAGATCCAGGATGCGAACCTGCCGGGCCGCGCCAGGAAGCGCTTTGCCGAGATCCTGGAACGCGCGCTCCGGAGCAATGCGGTCAGACGGAAAACCGGCTCTTGAACGAGCTGGCCTGAGGGGGATCGGGCTGGAGCCCGGCGGCACTGCCCGATTCCCCGACATGGGCGGCGTCAGGTCTTCCACCCCCTCCCGCCCTCAATCGGGAGGTTCGGGCTCCGCTCCGGATGTGGCCGGAGCCGGCCAGCCTTCGGCGCCGATCAGCGGGACGAACCAGACAGCACCCAGGTCCTCCTCGCGAAAGCGGGTCTCGCTCTGCCTGGTGAGCTTGAGCAGGCGCTGCTCGCCGCCCGGTCCTACCGGCATGACCAGCCGACCGTCGGTCGCGAGCTGCCGCTTGAGCGTGGCCGGCACGATGGGTCCGCCGGCCGCTGCGATGATCGCGTCGAAGGGGGCCGCTTCCGGCCAGCCGAGCGAGCCGTCGCCCAGGTGGACCTGGACGTTGCGGTACTTCATGAGCTCCAGGCGGGTCCGGGCGATCTCGGTCAGGCGCGGGTGCCGCTCGATCGTGTGCACTTCCCGCACGATCTCGGCCATGATCGCGGCGGCATAGCCCGAGCCCGTGCCGATCTCCAGTGCCCGGTCGTCCGGCTGGAGCTCGGCGGCCTGCAGCATCATGGCGACCACGAATGGCTGCGAGATGGTCTGGCCCTCGCCGATCGGCAGCGGGCCGTCGACATAGGCGGCGTCGCGCTGGCTCTCGGCGATGAACCTCTCGCGCGGCACGCTGGCCATCGCGGCCAGCACGCGCGGGTCGGTGATGCCGCGGCCCTTGAGCTGCCGCTCGACCATCCGTGCCCGGGCGAGCACCAGGTCCGTCATCGTCCAGCTCCCGCCTGCCCGGACCCTCGCCGCCCTTGGCCGCAGCCCGCCAGGGTTTCAGGAACGCCCGTCCTGCCACGAGGTTGCGGCTCTGGCGGCGTGCCACGCTGCTTGCCGATCGGCGGAAAACGCAGGACACCGACGCGAGCGGCGGGCGTGAACGGGCGGGAGAAGCGGGTGAGCGTGAACCGGGTGTCCTATATCGACGGGATGCGCCGCCTAGCGGCCAGCGTGACGATCGTGACCACCGGCCGGGCACCCGACCGGTTCGGCCTCACCGCGACCGCGGTGACCTCAGTTTCCGCCGACCCGCCGACCCTGCTCGCCTGCATCAACCGCGATTCCGATTCCTACCGCCCGATCCTGCACCATCGCCGCTTTGCGGTGAATCTGCTCCGCCCCGAGCATGGCGAGCTGGCGAGCCGGTTCGGCGGCCGCTTCGCCGAGAGCGGTGAGCCGCGCTTTGCCGCCGGCAACTGGGTGACGGGCCGGCACGGCGTGCCGGTGCTGGCCGACGCGCTGGTCGCCTTCGAGTGCGCACTGGAAACCGTCCATGACGGCGCCAGCCATGGCATCCTGCTGGGCCAGGTCCTCTCCGTCACCTTGAACGGCAGCGGCAGCCCGCTGCTCTGGTTCGAGGGCGACCTCGCCCAGGCCACGCGCCTGGTGCCGGCCGGCGACTGAGCACCGGCCGGCGGGCTTGGCAGCGGTCAGCGGACCCCGCACCAGTCGATGACCACACTGGCGATCACCTTGGTGGCCTCGACCAGCGAGCCGAGGTCGACATATTCGTCGACGCCGTGGAAGCCATCGCCCGACGGGCCGTAGATCACGCCATCCACCCCTGCCCCTGCATAATGGGCGGCGTCGCAGACCGCGACGAAGCCCCGGATCTCGGGTGCCTTGCCGAGCCTGGTCTTGTGCTCGACCAGCGAGGTGACCAGTGGGTGGTCGACCGGCGTGTTCAAGGCCGGGAAATGCAGCCCGCCCAGTTCCCACTGCACGGTGGGCGGATGGTCGCGCAGCCAGGCATCGGTCTGGGCGAAGTGATGGACGAAGGTCTCGAAGTCGCGGCGGACCTCGGCCGAACTCTCGTTCGGCAGGAACTTCATGTCCAGGTCCAGCACCACGACGTCGGGGATGATCGCCGGGTTGGTCATGATCGTCGGCAGGCCATTCTCGCCAAGGCCGGCACCGCCCTGGATCACGCCGACATTGATCGTGTTCAGCCCGACCGGCACCAGCGGATGGTCCTTGGCCCGGCCACGGTCGTTCTCGTAGTGGCGCAGCGCCTGCATGAAGCGGTTGGCCAGGTCGATCGCGTTCACGCCCGGCTCCAGCCGGTCGGGCGTGTGCCGCTGCGGGTAGATCTCGTTGTAGCGCCAGCCGGCATGGGCGGTGCGGCCGCGGATGGTGACCCGCACCCATTCGAGTCCGCCCTCGGCGGGCAGCACGTCGCCCCAGGTGGGCTCGGCGACCAGCACCGCCTTGGCGAGCTTGCCGCGCTTGACCGCGTCCATGGCGCCAAAGCCGCCGGCCTCCTCGTCGACCACCGCATGGAGCGCCAGCCGTCCTTCCAGCTCTAGCCCGGCGCGGCGGATTGCCCGGGCAGCCGCGATGCAGGCGGCCACCCCGCCCTTCATGTCGATGGCACCCCGGCCGTAGAGCCGGCCGTCCCTGACCTCGCCGCCGAACGGGTCGACCGTCCAGTCCGACGCGGCGCCCACCGGGACCACGTCGATATGGCCGCACAGGATCAGGCTGCGCTCCTCGGTGCCAGGACGCTCGCCCACCAGGTTCGGCCGGCCCGGCAGGACGTCCCACTGCTCGGTGGCAAAGCCTTCCTCCTGCAGGATCGGCTCCAACAGTGCCTGCAGTTCCGCCTCGCGGTTGATCGCCGGGTCCGTCTCGAATTTCGGGTTGACGGTGGGCACCCGCACCATCCGGCTGGTCAGGTCGACCAGCCAGTCGCGCTCGGCATCGATCTGCGCCTGCACGGCCGCGATCGCGGCGTTCCGGCCCGACATGAAGGCTCCTTTCTCGTAACGGCCGCTCATTCCCGGCGGCTCACCACATCATGGGCGGCGCTGCCCGCACCTTGCTCACGCGACTTCTTCCAGGGCCGCGCGCAGTCGCTCCACCCACTCCGCCACCCCCGCCTCGTCCCGGATCAGGTCGTGGCGGATCTCCACCAGGATCGCCGGCAGCGCCCGGTCGGTGCCGTAGACCGGCAGGGCGTAGTCGGTTTCGCGATCCACCTGGTAGGGCTGGTTGGTGCCGATCACCAGCTGGCGGTCCTTCGCCAGAGCCCCCACCAGCTGGAGTGCCAGCTCCTCCGAGCGGTCAAACAGGATGCCGGCGTGCCAGGGGCGCCGCTCGCCCAGGAACACCGGCGTGAAGCTGTGGATGGTGACGATCCGGGTCGGCAGCCCCGCTTCCCGGCGCCGGTCCAGGAAGGACGCGACCCGGCGGTGAAACGGCTCGAAGATCCGGGTGCGCCGGCGCAGGATCTCGGCGGGCGGCAGGTCGCGATTGCCGGGGATGTCGGTGGCTTCCGAACGCTCAGGGATGCTGGACGGCACGCCGAACGGCCGGTTCAGGTCGACCAGCAGGCGCGAATAGGTGCCGAGGAAGGCCGGTGCATCCAGGGCCCGGGACAGGCCGCGCGTGACCGCCTCGGCACCGATGTCCCAGGCGATGTGCCGCTCCAGATCGGCCGGCGCCAGGCCCAGGCCGCGATACTCGGCCGGCAGGTGCCGGGAGGCATGCTCGCAGATCAGGACGGTGGGCGCACTGCCGGCCTCGTTCAGGACGACCACCGGCTCGGGCCAGTCGCCGGCTGCGCTCCCTGGCCCCGGCATCGCATCCGCAGCTAGCCCGTCCCCCAACACCGATCCGTCCGCCATCAATAGAGCGCTCGGTAGATCGCGCAGATCTCGGACTCGTCCCGGCCGTCCAGACGGGCGATCTCGGCCCGCTTGACCGCCAGGTAGCTCTCGACCAGTTCCGGCCCGAACCAGCCGGTCACGGTGGCATCAGCCTCAAAGGCGGCCAGCGCCTCCTCTAGCGAGAGCGGCAGGCGGCGCAGGCCTAGGCGGTGGCACTCCGCCGGATCCATCAGGGCCGGATCGCCGCTGACCACCGGCGGAGGGGTCAGCCGTTCGGTGATGCCGGCGAGCCCGGCCCGGACCAGTGCTGCCAGCGCCAGGTAAGGGTTGGCGGTGGCATCGGCCGCCCGATACTCGACGTTGAACTGCCGGGCGACGTCCCGCCCGCCGATCCGGACCGCCGGGCAGATCCGCAAGGTCGCCTCGCGGTCGCGCTCGCCCAGCCAGGTGTAGGATGCGCTCCAGTTGTGCGGGGCCAGGCGGTAATAGGAGGGGACGCTCGCCGCGGTCAGTGCGGTCAGTGCCGGCAGGTGGCGCAGCACGCCGGCCAGGAACGCCAGGGCGACCTCGGACAGGCCGCCCGGTCCGGCCGCGTCGTGCATGGCCGGTCGGCCCGCTTCATCCAGGAAACTGAAATGGATGTGCACGCCGTTGCCGACCCCGCCCCGCTCCGGCTTCGGCGTGAAGCTGGCGCGCCGGCTGAGATGCAGCGCCACCTCGCGGACGATCTCGCGGATGGCCACGGCCCGGTCCGCGGCGGCCAGCGCGTCGGCCGGCGCATGGATCACCTCGAACTGGTGCGGGCCGTACTCGGCCAGCACCATCTCCGGCTCGATCCCGGCCTGCTCCATGGCCGCCATCAGGCGTGGCGCGAACGGGTCGGCGGCGCGCAACGCGCCGAACGAGAAGGCATGGCCGGGCGGCGTGGCGGGATCGGCCGGTGCGAGCTGGAATTCCTGCTCGAAGGTCGCCTGCAGGCGCAGGCCGGTGGCTTCCTGCAGCGCGGCGAGCGCGGCCTTGAGCTGGCTGCGCGGGCAGCAGGACCAGGGCGTGCCGTCCAGTTCGGTGAGGTCGCCCATCACCATGTCGAACAGGGTGGGTGCCCCGGTCCGGTCGGTCGAGAACCGCGCCTCCATGTCCGGGATGATCCGCAGGTCACCGGTCGAGCCCCAGGGATTCGGATCGGCGATCACGTTGAAGGCGGTCAGGCACAGATTGGCCGGGACCCAGCCCACGCCGGTCTGGGCGATCCGGTCGAGCCGGTCATGGGTCACCGGCCGGCCGCGGGTGATCGCGGCCAGATCGGTCGTGACGATGCTGGCGAGCGGGGTCGTGTTCCAGTCGGTCATCGCTGCGCCTCCGTGCCGAGCGCCTTGAAGCGCGTCTCGACCGTGGCCGTGTCCGTGACCCAGCAATAGCCGCCGAATGCCTTCAGAGCAGTGGCATGCCGCTCCGGCGTGGGTGCGGCGCAGGCATCGGCCACGCAGGTGACGAGGTAGCCGCGATCGGCACCGTCGCGCACCGTCATGTCGACGCACTGGTCGGTCAGCACGCCCGCCACCACCAGGTGCCGGATGCCCAGATTCTTCAGGAGATAGTCGAGGTTGGTGGAGTTGAAGACGCCGGACGAGGTCTTGGGCAGCATGATCTCGTCGCCCACCGGCGCCAGCTCCGGCGGCGGTAGCCCCTCAGGCAGGCTCGGCGGGATGTGGATCGGCGTGAGCTTGTGGTCGAGCGAGCGGTCGCGGCCGTCCTCAGTCAGGCTCTGGATGATGGTGTGCAGCACCTCCACGCCCGAAGCGCGCGCCGCGGCCAGGAGCCGGCGCTGGTTCGGGATCACCACTTCGCGGTTAATCTTGTAGAAATAATGGTCAGGCCCCCAGTCGGCATGGTCGGGGTCGAGCCCCGGCTCCAGCCAGATGCGCTGCATGTCCACCAGGAGCAGTGCCGTCCTGCCCCGGGCATAGGGCTCATCGCGGCGCGGCAGGGTCTCGGTCATCTGCGCAACATTCTCCAGGTCGATGGATGGGCCGATGGTTCAGGATGGTAGCGGCTTGCGGCGCCGTCCGGCAGCGGCCGCGGGCGGTTCTGGCGTCGGGCCGTCCAGAGTGACGGCATTGGCGTGGCGGATCCGCTCGACCTCCGCGATGCGCCGCCGCGCCGGCTCGTCCAGCCGGGCGATCGCGTGGGCCAGCAGGGCCTCCATCTGCGCCACCACCGGTGCTAGCGTGTCGTAGGGCGAGCCCGCCTCGATGGGTGCCACCAGCACCACCTCGGCGGTCTCGGCGATCGGCGAGCGCCAGGGATCGGTGAATAGGACGACCGCGGCACCGCGCTCGGCGGCCTGTCGGGCAAACGCGATCACGTCGGCCTGGTAGCGGCGATAGTCGAACACAATCAGGAGATCGCGCCGGCCAAGATCGACCAGCCGGTCGAAGTCGACCGGCGACAGGATGCCCAGGTCCTGCACGCCCGGCCGGAGCTGGCCCAGATAGCTCGCCAGCATGGCGCCGACATTGCGGCTGAACCGGCCGCCCAGCACCAGGACACTGCCCCGGGTCTCCCAGATCAGCCGGGTGGCCCGCTCGTAGCTGTGGACCGGCGTGGCTGCGCGCAGGTCGTCCAGGTTGCGCAGCACGGTGGCGAGATAGGCCTGGCCGATGCTGTCGGCAGCGCCGGACAGGCGCTTGGCCTCCATCATCAGGAGCGGCGAGCGCAGCCTGGCCTCCACTTCCTCTAGGAGTTCCGCCTGAAACGCGGGGAAGCCCTCGTAGCCGAGCTTGACCACCAGGCGCACCACGGTCGGGTCGCTCACGCCGGCGCGCCGGGCCAGGCTGGTGGCGGTGCCCAGCCCGGACATCGGGTAGTCGGCGAGCAGGACCTGGACGATCTTCGCCTCCGAGGGAGTAAGCGACAGGCCGGCCTGCGACAGGCGATCACGCAATCCCATCCGTTCTCCGCCGAAACGCGCTGCCCGCTGCGACCATGGCGGCGCCGACCATGGACCAGCCGGCGGGGATAGTGAAGAGGAACCGACAGAAACTGACCGGATCACTGTCCTTGACAGGCGATCGACAACCACGGGCGTCCAGTGGCCCCTGTCGGTCGACTGGGAAGATTGCATGAAGATGAACGAGTTGAGCCGGACGCAGAGCAGCCGGCTCCTGGGGCGGATCGCGCAATGATGGAATTACAGAAGGTGCGGTTGCAGACAGCCACTGGCTTGCCCGGTTCCGGCCGGCGGACTGGTAGGCGGTCGGACTGGCGGAGCCGGGGCTCGACTTCGGGATGCAGCCTGCCGCAAGAGCAACGGGCATTCCACGGAACTGGCAACTTTACCTCCCGGACCTACCTGAAGTTGCAGATCTCTATTCAAATACCAGCAGTGATAGTAAACATTTAGCATTCTATGTCCCAAGTATTTAATATTAAATGAGACATAACCCAATTTAATTATTTCCGGTAATTATGTTCTAGCGAATCAGGCGAAAGTGCAGGAACATCCCCGGACGGGCCGAACCTGCTGGATCACGATGCCGGGATCGCGTGCCACGTGAACCAGGCGCCGGATGCCAGGAGCATGCGCAACCCAAGCCGAGCGCCCCACGACGGCCGGGCCCCTCAGGACGATCCCGACGAACGGACAAGGACAAGCTACGTGCCGACGCAACCTACCGCCGACGAGCAGTACCTGCTCGAGCTCGTCAACATTGAGCGCGCCAAGGCCGGCGTGCAGCCGCTCGCCTTCGACCTGAACCTGAACAGCGCCGCCGACAGCCACACCGCCTGGATGCTCGCGACCGACACCTTCTCGCACAGCGGTGCGGGCAGCTCGAATGTCGGCGACCGGATCGAGGCCGCCGGCTATACTGGCTGGAATACATGGGCCGAGAACATCGCCATGCAGTCGGTGGGTGGTCCCGCCGGCCTGCGCGACGAGGCCGACCGGATGCATGTCGGGCTCATGAACAGCCCCGGCCACCGCGCGAACATCCTGAACGGCAACCTGCGCGAAATCGGCATCGGCCTGCAGTCCGGCGAGTACAAGGGCGGCACGGCGGCCATGGTCACCGAAGTATTCGGCCGCCAGGGCGGCCCGGCGATCCTGACCGGCGTGGCCTTCAAGGACGCTGACGGCGACAAGGGCTATGATCCGGGCGAGGGACTGGGCAACGTGACAGTCAAGGTGACCGGCAGCGGCGGCAGCTTCACCACCCAGACCATGGCCACCGGCGGTTACCAGCTCGACCTGGCGGCGGGCAGCTGGACAGTCACCTTCTCCGGCAACGGCGTAAGCCAGACCCGGCAGGTCACCATGGGCACCCAGAACCTGAAGCTGGACGCGAGCGGCACCGGAGCGACGCCGGCCCCGGAGCCCGAGCCGACGCCGACTCCCACGCCTCCTCCTGCTCCTGCGCCGGAGCCGGACAGCCTGCTCGACCTGCCCTACAGCCAGACGGCCACCACCACCAGACTCGGGACGAGCGGCAATGACCGGCTCTACGGCACCGATGGCCACAACCTGATCGATGGCAAGGCCGGCCAGGACTATCTGAGCGGCGGGCGCGGCGACGACACCTACCGGGTCGACAGCACCGGCGACACCGTCGTGGAAGGCCGTGGCAAGGGCGTGGACACCGTGCTGAGCAAGGCGAGCTGGCACCAGCTCTCGGCCCATGTCGAGAACCTGTTCCTGCAGGGCGACACGATGCAGGTCGGGATCGGCAACAGCATGGGCAACATCCTGAAGGGCAACGGGGTCGCCTCCTATCTGGACGGCGGGGCCGGCGACGACGTGCTGGTCGCGAGCAAGGGCAGCCAGACGCTGAAGGGCGGCGCGGGCGACGACCAGTTCGTGTTCGAGACCGCCGGGAGCGGCCGCCGGGTCACCGACTTCGAACCGGGCGAGGACCAGATCGACCTGCGCGACCTGTTCGAGGACTTCGACGGCGGCGTGCCAGCGCTCGGCAAACACGTCCTGCTGAAGGCCAACACCGTCGGCGGCACGGAGATCCGCGTCGACCTGGATGGGGCCGGCGGTGCCGCACCGAGCCTGGTGGCGACGCTGGACCAGGTAGCACCTGCGGATCTGCAGGCCGGGCGCGACCTGATCTGGTCGTGACCGTCAGGTGACGCGGTAGCGGCGCCCGGCCAGCATCGTCGCGAGGCTGACCGGGCGGAACTGCCAGGCATCCACGCCCACGTCGATCTGCCGGGTCAGCGGCTTCAGCCGACCATGGGAATGGCCGTGCAGGTCGATCGCACGCTTGCCCATCCCGTTCCAGGTGCGGAACGGGTAGTGGCAGAGGACCAGGCGCCGGCCTTCATCAGCGAGCTCGCGGTAATGCGCCACGCTGGACCAGGCGCTGGCCTCCAGCGTGGCGGGCCCGTCATTGTTGCCGATGATCAGGTGCTTGGTGCCGTTGAGCTGGGCGAGCAGGTCCTCGACCCGGGCCCGGTCACCCCGGGCGAAGTCGCCCAGGTGCCAGACCTCGTCCCCTGCTCCGACGGCCGCGTTCCACCGCTCCACCAGCGCCCGGTCGTGCTCGGCCAGCGAGCCGAACGGGCGCCGGTCGATGCGCAGGACGCGCGGGTCGCCGAAATGAGTGTCGGCGGTGAAGTACCAGGCCAAGCGTCCGCCTCGTGCGCTGGCGGGTCGATCAGCCGCCCGGCCCGCCGGGCGGGCGGCTGGCCCGGCTCACGCGGCCTTGGGGTTGATCGCATCCTCAGCCAGCTCGGACAGCGCCTCGTCGGTGCTTTCTTCCTCGGCCAGCGTCTCCTCCAGCAGGCCCTGGGCTTCGGTGTGACCGAGCTGCTTGGCCCAGGCGATCAGCGTGCCGTAGCGGGTGATCTCGTAATGCTCGACGGCCTGGGCCGCGGCGATCAGCCCCGCATCCAGGGCGCCACCCTGGAACTCGGTCATGATCTCCTCGCCTTCCGCGATGATGCCCTGGATCGCCTTGCACTCCACGCCCTGGGGCTGCTCGCCCAGTTGCTGGAAGACCTTTTCCAGGCGCTTCACTTGGTTCTTGGTTTCCTCCAGATGCACCGCGAACGCACCGCGCAGATCCTCGCTCTGCGCTGCCGCGGCCATCTGGGGCAGCGCCTTGATGATCGCGTTCTCCGCGAAATACGTGTCCTTCAACTGATGCAGAAACAGAGACTGCAGGTCCTTGTCCGCCACGTTCGTGCTCCGCTCCAGATAGGAAAGCACAGCCTCAACCTCGCGATGCCCGCACCGGTTCCGCCTGGCGCCCCTCGCCTGAACAGGATCGCGTCTCTCCTGGCGTGACCCTGTCCGGAAGACGTCCACCTGCCCGCCGATCGGGATGCAACGGACCCGCCTCGCACGCGTTCTGCCAGGCAGTGCGACGAAAGGGTCCCCTCAGCGGTGATTGCCCTGGACGAGGGGATGCCGCCACCCTTCCTGTCCGGGAGCCCAAGGAGAACAGCCATGCCGCCGATGACCCCCAAGCACTCCAAGCGGACCCATATCGGCAACCATCTGCTCCACCCCGAAACGCAGATGATGAATTACGGCTTCGACCCGTCTCTCTCGGAGGGTGCGGTCAAGCCGCCGGTCTTCCTGACCTCGACCTTCGTGTTCCGCACCGCCGAGGAAGGGCGCGACTTCTTCGACATGGTAGCCGGCCGCCGGGAGCCGCCGGCCGGCGAGAGCGGCGGCCTCGTCTATTCGCGCTTCAACCATCCCAACAGCGAGATCGTCGAGGACCGGCTGGCGGTGTTCGAACGGACGGAAAGCTGCGCGCTGTTCTCGTCCGGCATGTCGGCCATCTCCACCGCCATCCTGGCCTTCGCGCGCCCAGGCGACGTGGTGCTCCACTCGCAGCCGCTCTATGGCGGTACCGAGACGCTCCTCACCAAGACGCTCCTGCCGTTCGGCATCAGCGCGGTCGGGCTCGAGGATGGCACCGACGAGGCGGTGGTCCGCGCTGCTGCGGAGCGCGCCATGGGCCAGGGCCGCGTCTCGATGATCCTGGTCGAAACGCCTGCCAACCCGACCAACAACGTGGTCGACATCGCGATGCTGCGCCGTATCGCCGACGAGATCGGCAGCCGGCAGGGGCACACGCCGGTCTTCGCTTGCGACAACACCATGTTGGGGCCGGTGTTCCAGCGCCCGATCGAGCATGGCGCCGACCTGTCGCTCTACAGCCTGACCAAATATGTGGGCGGCCATTCCGACCTGATCGCCGGCGCTGCCCTCGGCTCCCGCGCTGTGATCCGGCCGATCAAGGCGCTGCGCGGCGCCATCGGCACGCAGCTCGACCCGCATTCCTGCTGGATGCTCGGGCGCTCGCTGGAAACGCTCAGCCTGCGCATGGAGCGCGCCGACCGCAACGCGCACGCGATCGCGGAATTCCTGCGCGACCACGCCAAGGTCGCCAAGGTCCACTACCTGCCGTTCAGCCCGCCGGATTCCGCGGCCGCGCGCATTTCCGCCGCCCAGTCGACGGGGGCCGGCTCGACCTTCTCCTTCGAAATCCAAGGCGGCCAGGCGGCGGCGTTTCGCTTCCTCAACGCGCTGCAGATCTTCAAGCTCGCGGTCAGCCTAGGCGGCACGGAATCCCTGGCGAGCCTGCCGGCGAGCATGACTCACTCGGGCGTGCCGGTGGAGGTGCGCGAACGGATGGGCGTGCTGGAATCCACCATCCGTCTGTCCATCGGCATCGAGCACCCGGACGACCTGATCGCCGACCTCGCCCAGGCGCTCGCAGCGGCCTGAGACGTGTGCAGGCGGCTAGGTGTTTGATCCCGCGGTGTGGTGGTACAGTTGACCATCATGCTGCGAGGGAGGCGCTATGGGCCA
>NZ_WUJP01001031.1 GCF_009806515.1 Geminicoccus flavidas
CAGCACCAAAGCCCGAGCCCGCACCCCAGCTCCCGCTCGACGCAAAACCACCACGCCACAGCCCTCGGCGCGGACATAGCCGTCGGCGCCGGCGGAGAACGGCTTGCAGCGGCCATCCGCAGCGAGCATCCGCGCCTTGGAGAAGTTGATGGTGAGCTCGGGCGAGAGGATCAGGTTCACGCCCGCGGCCAGCGCCACCTCACACTCGCCGGCGCGCAGGGACTGGATCGCCAGATGGAGGGCCACCAGCGAGGACGAGCAGGCGGTGTCGACCACCAAAGTCGGGCCATGGGTGCCCAGGCTGTAGGCCAGCCGGCCGGCAGCAGCACTCGGCGCATTGCCGATGCTGGCATAGGCGTCGATCCACTCCGCACCCCGGCCGGCACCCAGCAGCGTGCCATAGTCGTTAGTGCTCAGGCCCACGAAGATGCCGAGCTTCTTGCCGAACAATGAGTCCGGCGCGATCCCGGCATCCTCCAGCGCATGCCAGCTGGTTTCCAGCAGCAGGCGATGCTGGGGATCGAGCGCCTCCGCCTCCCGGCGGGTGATGGCGAAATGGGCGGCGTCGAACTGGTCGATCCCCCGCAAGAAGCCGCCCCACCGGGACGATATCTTGCCGGGGCGGTCGGGGTCCGGGTCGTACCAGGCATCGATGTCCCAGCGCTCCGGCGGGACCTCGGTGATCGCGTCGCGGCCTGTGGCGATCTGCTCCCAGTAGCCGTCGGCATCGTCCGCCCCGGGGTAGCGGCAGGCGAGGCCGGTCACGGCGATGGGCGTGCGGGCGGCACCTTCGGCAGCGGCGAGCCTGGACTGCAGGTCGCGGATCATCGCGAGGGCGCGCCGCGCGGCGGCAACGCCAGCCTGGTTCAGGTCGCGTTCAGTAGCCGGCACGGAGCAGCTCCTGTTCCAGTTCGTCGATGACCGAGGCGTCGTCGGCCGGTGCCGCGTGCGCCGGGCCGGCCGGTGGCGGTGGAGGCACGGGCGGCGGCTCGGTCCAGAGGGTCGCGAGATGGGCGGTCAGCAGCTCGACCGACGGGTGGTCCAGCACCAGTGTCGGCGGGAGCGGGCGGGCCAGTGCGCGGACCAGGGCGTTGCGCAGTTCCACCGCCATCAGGGAATCGAGGCCCAGCTCGGTGAGCGGCCGGGCCGGGTCGAGCGGCAGGTCGCCCAGCTCCAGCACCTGGCAGGCATGGTGCCGGACCAGCTCCTCCAGGCGGAAGCGACGCTCGCTAGCGGGCAGCCCGTCCAGGTCGACGACCGGTTCCCCGGCCGCCGTGGCGGCGGCCACCGCGGCGGCGGGCAGCACCGCGGCTTCGAGCGTGGTGCCGCACAGGAGTTCGCCCAGCGCTTCCAGGGCCGCCGCCGGTGCGATCGCGGCCCCGGCACGGCCGGCGGCCATGCCCGAGCCGGACCAGGCGGCCCAGTCGACCAGCAGTGCCGGCAGGCCGTCCGCCTGCCGGCGGCGGGCGAGTGCGGCCAGCGCGGCGTTGGCGGCTGCATAATTGGCTTGGCCGACGGCACCGGCGGGTCCGGCCAGCGAGCCGAACAGGACGAAATGGTCGAGCGCTGCGGTGCGGGTTAGGCGGTCCAGGACCAGGGCACCTTCGAGCTTGGGGCGCAGGGTCGTGGCCAGGCGCTCTGGTGTCTGGGCGGCCAGGATCCCGTTGTCCAGCGCGCCGGCCAGGTGGAACACGCCCTTCAGCGGACGGTCGAGCCTGGCCAGTGCCGCCGCGACGGCGGGCTCGTCGGCGATGTCGACCCCGGTCACCCGAACCCGGGCGGCCGGCAGGGTGATCGGCTGCGGGCGGCGGGCCAGCACCAGGAGGTGGCGGGCACCGTTCTCCGCGAGCCAGCCCAGCAGCGCCCGGCCCAGCGCACCGGTGCCGCCGGTGACGAGATAGGTGGCGTCGGGGCGGAAACGGGGGCGGCGCAGCACCAGCTTGCCGACATGGCGCGCGGCTTCCAGCTCGCGCACCACCTCGGGCAGGCGGGCGAGCGGCAGCGGGCGGACCGGGATCGGCGGCAGGCTGCGGTCGGCCAACCCGGCCAGGACCTGGTCGAGCATGGCGCCGACCCGGGCCGGGTCGGTGGTGATCAGCCGGTCGAGCGCCAGGATCTCGTAGTGGATGTCGGGGCGCCGCGCCCTGGCCGCCGCATCGCTCCAGATCCCGGCCCGGCCCAGCTCGACGAAGCGGCCGCCCGGCGCCACCAGGTCAAGGGAGGCCGGGATGGCGTCGCCGGTCAGGCAGTTGATCAGGCGGTCGACCGGCCGGGTGGCGGTGAAGCCCAGGCTGCGCGAATCGTGGATCTCGATGTCGCCGAAGGTGCGC
>NZ_WUJP01001032.1 GCF_009806515.1 Geminicoccus flavidas
AGATAGGCACGCTTGGCTTCACTGCCCGCGGTGGCGACGAGACGGGCACCGGCCGCGCGGGCCAGGGCCAGCACGGCATGGCCGACACCGCCGGCGCCGGCATGGACCAGCACCCGCTCGCCAGGCCGCAGACCCTCCAGGGCGAGCATGGCGGTGAGGTACGCAACGGGCTGCCCGGCGACGCTGCTCCAGTCGAGGCGGGGCGGGATCGGCCGGGCCAAGCGGGCATCGACCTTTACCCGGTCGGCGAAGCAGCCGGCGGCGATCGCGACGACGACATCACCTTCCTGCAGCGTGGTGACGCCCGGGCCGACCTCGGCGACCACGCCTGCGCATTCCACGCCCGGTGCCCCGGCATCGCCGGGATAGAGGCCCAGCAGGTTCATCACGTCGCGGAAATTGATGCCGTAAGCGGCGATCTCGACCACGACCTCGCCCGGCCCGGCCCTGGGTCGCGTGCGGGATTCCCAGGCGAGCGAGCGGCTGGTGGCGGCTTGGTCGCGCCGGAGGGCGAAGCTGCCGGCAGGGGGTGGCAGCTCGGCCGGCTCGCGTGGCTCGAGATCGAGGCGGGATAGCTCGCCGTTCCGAAGGCAGAGCAGGCGGCAGGCCGGGTCTGCCGGTAGCGGCGGCGCCAGGTCCGGCTGGCCGTCGAGCAGGCGCGGATCGAGCTCGGGCAGTTCCGCGGCGATCGTGCTGGCAAGACCGATTGCGGCGGCCTGGGCGGGATTGGTGCCGGAGAAGGCGCCATCGGTCCGGAGCAGCAGGGGCCGTGGCGCTGCGGCGGCGGCTTCCTCGGCGACGGCATCCAACACCTGCCCGAATAGGGCCAGCGGATCGGACTGGCCACGCAGGTCGAGGATGCGGCGCGGTCGGGGATCGGCCGGGGCATCCGGAGGAACCGACAGGAAGCGGAGGTCGTGGATCGCGGCAGCACCGCCGGCCCGGGCGATCCGGGCCATGCCGACGCCATGGCAGGCGGCCACGACGCGCCCGTCCTGGTCCAGGAGCAATGCGTCGAAGCGCTGCGACCCTGCTTTGCGGACCAGCGCCCGGCGGGGCATGCCGCCGAACCAGTCGAGCCGTTCCACACCGGCCAGAAGCCAGGTGCCATCCGTGTCCTCGGGCAGGAGGGCGGCCAGGGCCTGCCAGGCAGCATCCAGCAGCCGCGGGTCGAGGCGGAAGGCCGGGTCCGGCCGATGCGCCAGCTCCGCCACGGCCGTGTCGACCTGGCGACGGAGTGCGGCCAGTCCCTCGAAGGCCGGGCCATAGGCCAGGCCGCTCCGGGCGAAGGCGGCATAGAGGGCTGACGGATCGAGCTGCTGTCCGTCGGCCGGCAGCTCGACCGCTTCGGATGCCGGTGCCGTGGCGAAACGGGCATCGGCCAGCTTCTGGAAGGGTGCCGCTTCGTCATCCGGCACCTGGAAGATCGTGACGGTGCGGGCATCAGGGTCCAGCACGGTGTGCAGGACCGGCTCGGTGCCGAGGTCGAGCGGCGCATAGAAGGCGAGATCGGTCAGCCGGACCGGGTCCGGCCCGTCCACAGCGGCCAGCATCATCTCGACCATGGCCGCAGCCGGCAGGATCACCCGGCCGTCGACCCGGTGGTCGGCCAGCCAGGGCGGGCTGGCCGGGTCGAGCTGCTGCTCGAACTGGCGCTGCGCCACGGCGGAGCGCAGGCGGCGGCCGAGCAGCGGGTGGCCGGCTGCCCTGGGCAGGCTGCGCTGGCGGCGCGGCTCGACCCAGTAGCGGCGGCGCTGGAAGGCCGGCGCCGGCAGTGGTGGCCGCGCCCTTGTCCCGGCGGGCGGGGCGGCCAGCACGACATGGGCGTTGGTGCCGCTGAAGCCGAACGAGCTGACGCCGGCATGACGGAACGGGCCCGGCACCGGCTCGGCGGGGAAGCGCAGGTCGGCGTCACCGAGCGCGATATGCGGGTTCAGGCGGCGGAAATGGAGGTTGCCCGGCAGCACGCCGTGGCGGAGCGCCATGCCCGCCTTGATCAGGCCGGCAATGCCGGCGGCCGCCTCGGCATGGCCGATATTGGTCTTGATCGCACCGACCCAAAGCGGCCGGGAGCGCGCGCCGAACAGGTCGCGCAGGGCATGGACCTCGATGGGATCACCCAGGGCGGTGCCGGTGCCATGCGCCTCGACCAGATCGATCGCGTCCGGCTCCAGCCCGGCATCGGCCAGGGCGGCGCGAATCACCGCCTCCTGCGCGGCGCCGCTGGGTGCGGTCAGGCCGGCGGAGCGGCCGTCCTGGTTCAGGGCGGAGCCCAGGATCACGGCGTGGATCGGGTCGCCGTCGCGCTCTGCGTCCGAGAGCCGCTTGAGCAGGACCAGGCCGCAGCCCTCGCCGCGCACGAACCCGTCGGCCCGGTCGTCGAACGCCTTGCAGCGCCGGTCGGGCGCCATCATCTGCAGCTGCCCGAGCGCAGTGGTGGTGCCGGCCCCCATGATCAGGTTGACGCCGCCCGCGATCGCCATGCCGCATTCGCCGGCGCGCAGGCTGCCGACCGCCAGGTGAACGGCCACCAGCGAGGAGGAGCAGGCGGTGTCAGTGACCAGCGCCGGGCCGTTCAGCCCCAGCGTATAGGCGAGCCGACCAGCCGCGATCGAGGGTGCCGAGCCGGTGCCGGCATAGCCTTCCACCTGATCGCCGGCCGCGGCGATCACGGCATAGTCATAGTTGCACATGCCGACGAACACGCCGGTGCGGCTGCCGGCGATGTCCTTCGGGTCGAGGCCGGCATCGGCCAGCGCCTCGCTGGCGACCTCGAGCAGGAGGCGGTGCTGCGGGTCGATATAGGGCGCCTCGCGCGGCGAGATGCCGAACCAAGTCGGGTCGAACGCGGCGATGTCGGGCAGGAAGCCGGCCTCGAGCCCCTCCCCCTCGTGGCCCGGAAGCTGGCGGCGCAGCTCGGGCAGCGGGCCGATCGCGTCGCTGCCGGCCAGCAGCAACTGCCAGAACGAGGCGGGATCCTGGCCGCCGCCGGGAAAGCGGCAGCCGATGCCGATGATCGCGATGGGCTCGTTGGCGGACCGTTTCGGTGCCGCGACGTCCGGTGCGGCCGGCCGGGCGGTTCCCTCCAGATGGGCGGCCAGCGCATCGATGGTCGGATGGTCGAACAGCAGCGTGGTGCTGGCGGCGGGCTCGCCGAACCGTTCGAACAGGCGGTTGCGCAGCTGCACCGCCATCAGCGAATCCAGGCCCAGCTCGAACAGGCTGATCCCTGTCGGGAACCGGCGGGTGTCCGCATGGCCGAGGATCCGGGCGGCCTCCGCCGCCACCGTCTCCGCCACGGACTGCGCAGGTGCCGGGGACGGGGTGGGCAGCCTCGCCGGCTCGACCGGCCTAACAGTGGGCAGCTGCCAGCCGGCCAG